>JAISII010000138.1 GCA_031262125.1 Oscillospiraceae bacterium
GATATTTTAGCCAGCAACCCAATTGCGGCTTTGCAATACAGCATAACCGAGGGTTACCCCCTTCTGCGTGAGCAATTAACCGCACAAATGGCAGAAAAAGCAAGCTTTAGCCAAAACGATGATATTATTATAACGTCGGGTGCCCAGCAGGTTATGGATTTGCTGAGCAAAGCAATTGTAAACGAGGGTGATGCCGTAATTTGCGAAGCCCCCAGTTTTATTGGCTCGCTTAACACCTTCCGCAGCTATAACGCAAACCTTGTCGGCGTGCCGCTGGAAGACGACGGAATTTCGATTGAACATCTTGAAAACGCACTTAAAACCACAAAAAACGTCAAGATGATATATACTATACCGAATTTTCAAAACCCCGCCGGGGTAACTATGAGCTTGCCTAAGCGTAAGGCTGTGTATGAGCTTGCAAAAAAATACGGCGTAATTATTTTAGAGGACAACCCCTACGGCGACCTTTATTATACAGAGGAACCCCCCGCAAACATAAAAACCCTCGACACCGAGGGCATTGTGGTTTATGCAGGCACGTTCAGCAAAGTTATTTCGCCGGGTATGCGTGTAGGCTACGCCGTTGGGCCAAAGGCAATTTTGCAAAAAATGACAGTTTGCAAGCAGGGTCAGGATGTTCACACAAACATTTGGGCACAAATTGTTTGCAGCCGCTTTTTGGCAGATTATGATTATAACGGGCATTTGGAATTTTTGCGAGGGCTGTATGCCAAAAAAGCAAAAGCCACACAGTCGCTTATGGATGACAACCTTGCTGCAAAAGGCGTAAAATGCAGCAAAATTAACGGCGGGCTTTTTGCTTGGTGCGATTTGCCGAAAAATATTAATATGCCCGATTTTGTAAAGGCTGCTGTAGAGCAAAAGGTTTGTGTTGTGCCGGGCAATGCGTTTTTAACAAACGAGAACGACCCCTGCAACGCTTTTAGAATTAACTTTACCACCCCAACCGATGCTCAGGTTAAGCAAGGGCTTGAAATTTTAGGCGGGTTGATTTAAAATGGAAATTAATGATTTAGTTTTAAAATATGTTGCAGATGTTAAAAAGAGCTTTCAAATCGACCGTGCATATTTGTTTGGCTCTTATGCCAAAGGTTTGGCAGACAACGGCAGCGACATTGACCTGTGCTTTTTTTCTAAAAATTTTGAAAACAAACGCAGTATTGATGTTTTAACTCAACTATTAAAAATTTCCCGTAAATATAACGAAATTGACATTGAACCTCATGCTTTCCCTGCATCCGAGCTTACTAAAGACAACCCTTTTGTAAAAGAAATAATTAATACCGGAATCGAAATCTAACACCTATAACACCTAGCCTTAGGCTCACAGGGCTTGTGTGTTCTTTATATGTTTTTGTGAGCCTGAAAGGCTAATGGTCATAAAAATATGGAACAATCACAAAAAAAAGTAGTATTCAGTGCAATTCAACCCAGCGGAACAATAACATTGGGCAACTATTTGGGTGCAATTAAAAATTGGCAGGTTATGCAGGAAGAGTTTGACTGCGTGTATGCATTGGCAGACTTGCACACCATAACCGTTCGGCAAGAACCCGCACAAATGCGTAAAAACATTATCGATGCCTATGCGTCAATTTTGGCATGCGGAATAGACCCCGAAAAAAGCGTGTTTTTTATTCAAAGCCATGTTCCGGCTCATGCACAATTGGCATGGGTGCTAAGCTGCTATACCCAGTTCGGCGAGCTTTCTCGCATGACCCAGTTTAAAGATAAATCGGTGAAGCATGCCGAAAACATAAACGCAGGGCTGTTTACCTACCCCAGCCTTATGGCAGCCGATATTTTGCTCTACCAAGCGGATTTGGTACCTGTTGGGCAAGACCAGCAGCAACATTTGGAGCTTACCCGTAATATTGCGACCCGCTTTAACGGGCTGTATAGCGACACTTTTACCGTGCCCGAGGGCTATTACCCCAAAGCCGGTGCACGTGTTATGAGCCTGCAAAACCCCGAGAACAAAATGAGCAAATCCGACACTAACATAAACGGCTGCGTGCATTTGCTGGACTCTACCGATGTTATAATTAAAAAATTCAAGCGTGCCGTAACCGACAGCGAGGCTATAGTACGCCGTGCCGAAGGCAAAGACGGCATAAACAACCTTATGAACATATACTCGGCTGTTACGGGGCTTAGCGATGAGCAAATTGAAAACGAGTTTGCAGGCAAAGGCTACGGCGATTTTAAACTTGCCGTCGGCGAAGCTGTTGCCGAAAATCTGCGTCCCATCCGAGAAAAATATGAAGCCTTAATTAAAGACAAAGCCTATTTAGAGGAATCGTACAAAGCCGCCGCTGTGGCTGCGTCTTTGCGGTGCCGCAAAACCTTGCAAAAAGTAATGAAAAAGGTCGGGTTTGTTTTTTAGGTTTTTGAAAACCACCCCGTCTTCGCTAAAGCGAATCCACCCCTCCCCGGAGGGGAATATTAGCACAAACAATTGACCAAGAGCAAACCGCATGGTTTGCTCTCTCCGAGACAGTACCTCAAACCAAAAAGAAAGGCAGCCTGCCGCTTAAAATAGCAGCACTGTGCTGAATCAAAAATGTTCCCACAAGAAAGAATACGAAATTTTAGTATAATAGCCCATATCGACCACGGCAAATCGACTTTGGCGGACCGAATTTTGGAACAAACCGAGTCGGTAGCACAGCGGGATATGGAAGACCAGCTGCTGGATGATATGGAGCTGGAGCGTGAACGAGGAATAACCATAAAAGCCCACGCCGTAACTTTGCTATATAAAGCCGACGACGGGCAGGATTATTTGTTTAATTTAATCGACACACCCGGGCACGTTGACTTTAACTACGAAGTTTCTCGCTCGCTTGCAGCTTGCGAAGGTGCAGTTTTGGTGGTAGATGCCAGCCAAGGAATCGAAGCACAAACGCTGGCAAATACATATTTGGCGGTTGATGCCGGGCTGGAGGTTGTGCCTGTTGTAAACAAAATCGACCTTCCCGCAGCCGACCCGCATCGGGTAATAACCGAAATCGAAGACATTATCGGTATTCCGGCACAGGATGCACCGCTTGTTTCGGCTAAAACAGGTCAAAACATTAAGGCAGTGCTGGAGAAAATTGTTACAGGTGTACCCGCTCCCACCGGCGATGTTAACGCCCCCCTGCGAGCCTTGATTTTTGACAGTTATTACGACAGCTATAAAGGCGTTATTATTTATGTCCGCCTGCACGAGGGGCAAATACACCCCGGCGATGAGTTTAAGCTTATGGC
>JAISII010000013.1 GCA_031262125.1 Oscillospiraceae bacterium
TGACGAGGATTTGTGTTCGGAATATCATGAAGATGTATTGAAACTAAGAGACTACTTTAATGCAGCTAACAAGGCAACTCCTTCAATGGAAGAATTGAATGATTCTTATCAAAAAGAGATTAAAAAAAATAAAATGAAAGCTATTATCGGATATATTATTGGTGTAGCTGGGTTGTTGGCTGCTATCATAGTCCCGTTTATTACATCATGACGATACCTATTAAAACAAGAAAATCACTATCTTATGCCCCCAAATTGGGGGTTTTATTTTTTTGTTTTTTGTGTTACAATATAGTGTAAAAGTTTTTTAAGACAAATTTTGCAAAGATAAACGGGCAAATTAATAAGATAAGTAAATTTATTAGAGTATAAAGTAAAGCTACTTGAAAGGTAAAGTATGATAAACGACAAGCTGATTATTAAAGGTGCAAGAGAAAACAACCTTAAAAATATAAATTTAGAAATCCCCCGGGACAAGCTGATTGTTTTTACGGGGCTTTCGGGCAGCGGCAAAACCTCGCTTGCGTTCGACACTATCTATGCCGAGGGGCAACGCAGGTATGTAGAAAGCTTGTCGTCTTATGCCCGTATGTTTTTGGGGCAGATGGAAAAGCCTGATGTGGACTCGATTGACGGGCTGTCGCCTGCAATTTCTATCGACCAAAAAACAACCTCAAAAAACCCACGTTCTACCGTCGGCACAGTTACCGAAATTTATGATTATCTGCGTCTGCTTTATGCAAGAATTGGCATACCGCATTGCGTAATTTGCGGCAGAGAAATTGCCCAGCAAACCATAGACCAAATTGTAGACAAGGTTATGGAACTTGAACCCGGAACGAAATTTATGGTGCTTGCACCGGTGGTTAAGGGGAGAAAAGGCGAACACGTAAAAGAGCTTGACAAAGCACGCAAGGGCGGCTTTGTGCGGGCACGCATAGACGGCATTTTGTACGATTTATCGGAAGAAATCTTCCTCGAAAAAAACAAAAAGCACAGCATAGAAATTGTAGCCGACCGTTTGGTTATAGGCGACGATATGCGTTCTCGCCTTGCCGACAGCTTGGAAATTGCCGGCTCGCTTGCGGGCGGGCAAATTATAATTAGCATAATTGACGGAGAGGACATTGCATTCTCGCAAAATTATGCCTGCCCCGAACACGGTGCAAGCATAGACGAGCTGCAGCCCAGAATGTTTTCTTTTAATAACCCGTTTGGGGCTTGCAAAAAATGCACAGGCTTGGGCTTTTTTATGCAAATCGACCCCGAGCTGCTTATACCGAACAAAAACCTGACAATTAACGAGGGTGCTATAAAAGCAAGCGGCTGGTCGGCTTTTGACAGTGCCAGCATTGCAAAATCTTATTTTAAGGCACTGTCGCAAAAATACAATTTTTCGCTGGATGTGCCGGTTAAAGATTTAAGCCCCGAGATTATTGACATTATTTTGTACGGAACAAAGGGCGAAAAGCTTAAAATCGCACGAGAGGATTCGTATTATAAACGGGAATGGGTAGGAGAATTTGAGGGCATTGTAAACAACCTCGAACGCCGATACCGAGAAACAACCAGCAGCTGGATTAAAGAAGAGCTGCAAACATATATGTCGCAAACACCGTGCGATGAATGCGGCGGCAAAAGGCTAAAGCCCGAGAGCTTGTCGGTTACGGTTAACGGGCTTAATATTATAGATTTTTGCGATTTTTCGATTTTTCAGGCACTGGAATTTATTAAAACCGCAAAGCTTACAGAGCGGCAAGAGTTTATAGGCAAAGAAATTTTAAAAGAGATTAAAGAACGGCTGGGCTTTTTAAACCAAGTGGGGCTAAACTACCTCACGCTTTCTCGTGCGGCGGGTACGCTAAGCGGGGGCGAAAGCCAGCGTATTCGGCTTGCAACGCAAATTGGCACAAGCCTTATGGGCGTTTTGTATATTCTTGACGAGCCGAGCATTGGCTTGCACCAAAGGGATAACGAAAAGCTGCTGCAAACACTTATTAGACTGCGAGATTTGGGCAACACCGTTATTGTGGTGGAGCACGACGAGGATACAATGCGGGCGTCCGATTTTATTGTAGATGTGGGACCCGGTGCAGGCATACATGGGGGAGAGATTGTTTGTGCAGGGCAACTGCCCGAAATTTTAGCGTGCAAAGATTCGGTAACAGGGCAATACCTAAGCGGCGAACGGTGTGTGCCGCTACCGGCAAAACGCAGCAGGGGCAACGGCAATTTTATAAAAATAATAGGTGCAGAGCAAAATAATCTGCAAAAAATAAATGTAAAAATCCCGCTTGGGTGTTTTGTGGCTGTTACGGGTGTTTCGGGCAGCGGCAAGTCGTCTTTAATTAACGAGGTTTTGTATAAATATCTTGCAGCCAAGCTAAACGGTAGCAAGCATAAGCACGGCAAAGTGCAGGAAATACAGGGCGTAGAAAACCTTGATAAAGTTATAGACATCGACCAAAGCCCAATAGGGCGAACACCACGCTCTAACCCGGCAACATATACGGGTGTTTTTACCGATATTCGCAATTTGTTTGCCGCAACTAACGAGTCGAAAATGCGGGGCTACACACCGGGGCGGTTTTCGTTTAATGTTAAAGGCGGGCGTTGCGAAGCATGCCAAGGCGACGGCATTTTGAAGATAGAAATGCACTTTTTGGCGGACGTTTATGTGCCTTGCGAGGTTTGTAAGGGCAAGCGTTACAGCCGAGAAACCTTAGAGGTAAAATATAAAGGCAAAAG
>JAISII010000036.1 GCA_031262125.1 Oscillospiraceae bacterium
TGGAAGCGAAAATCGGGCGAAATGCAAACCTCGCTGGACGGTTTGTTTAAAATGCTGTTGCCAAACAAACACTTAGAAGAGAAAATTAACAGTGCGGTTATAAACGAAGAAGAACTGTCTGACAATGCGTCGCCGGCGTTGTACGATATACGCAAAAAAATACGCATTGCTTCCTCAAAAGCAAGAGAAACACTTGACAAAATCGTCAGAAGCCAAAGCTACCAAAAAATATTGCAGGATGCTATAGTTACACAGCGAGGCGGGCGTTATGTTGTGCCTGTTAAGGCGGAATTTAGAGGCAGCTTCCCCGGATTGGTGCACGACACAAGCTCCAGCGGTGCAACCGTTTTTATTGAACCGATGGGCGTGGTGCAGGCTAATAACGATATTAAGGTTTTGCAATCTAAAGAAGCAAACGAAATTGAACGCATTTTATTCGAACTTTCTGTTTATGCAGGTGGATTTGCCGACGAAATTAACCAAAGCTATAATGCGTTGGTGGGCATTAGCGTGGTGTTTGCAAAGGCAGCGCTTGCTTATAAAATGAAAGCCGCTGTGCCCGTGATTAACAACAACGGTGTAGTTGCACTTAAAAGTGCACGCCATCCTCTTATAGACAAAGACAAGGTTGTGCCTACCGACATTTATTTGGGAGAAGATTTCAACACGCTTGTTATAACCGGACCGAATACCGGCGGCAAGACGGTGTCGCTTAAAACTTTGGGTCTGCTTACGCTTATGACGATGTGCGGGCTGATGATACCGGCACTGGAGAGCAGCAAAATTTCGGTTTTTAATAAAATTTTGGTAGATATCGGCGACGAGCAGAGCATAGAGCAGTCGCTGTCTACGTTTTCGGCACATATTACAAACATCAAGGGGATTTTAGATGATGCCGACAGGCAAAGCCTTGTTTTAATTGACGAATTGGGAGCGGGAACCGACCCAGTGGAGGGTGCGGCGTTGGCAATTTCTATTTTGGAAGAGTTAGGCAAGAGGGGAGCGAAAATTGCCGCAACCACCCACTATGCTGAGCTTAAAGCCTTTGCACTGGAAACGCCGAGCGTTGAAAACGGAGCTTGCGAGTTTGATGTGAACACTCTGCGTCCTACATACCGTTTGCTTATTGGTGTGCCGGGGAGGAGTAACGCTTTTGCAATTTCGGAAAGGTTGGGCATTAGCAAAGCGATTATTAATCGTGCAGAACAGCTGATGAGCGTTGAGAGCCGAGATTTTGAAAACGTGGTAAAATCTTTGGAGGAGCGGCGGCAAAGCCTTGAAGAAAAAACAAAGCAAGCCGACGAGATTATTAAAGCTTCTGCCGATAAAAAAGCCAAAGCCGATGTGCTGCTGAGCGAGATTTCTCAAAATGCCGAGAAAGAAATTGCAGCGGCAAAAACTCAGGCACAAAAAATAACCGAACGTGCAAAGGCACAAGCATATGCAATTTTGGATGCGTTGGAAAAATCCGAAAAAGGCAAAAACCTAACGGCACAAGACCGTGCAAAGCTAAAGAAAGATTTGTTAAAAATGGAGGACGAAACCAACCCAGTTACAACCGTGGATAACTCTGACTATAAGCTGCCCCGCCCGCTGCAACCCGGCGATGTTGTAAAAATTATGGATATTGATAAGGAAGCTACGGTTTTGGAGGTTAGCAAGGGCGGCAAAAAGGTTACTGTGCAAACGGGTGTGTTTAAAACAGTTATAGACGTTGCCAATTTGCGTTTGCTTGATAAACCGCAAAAGCAGCAACCAAAAATAAGCTCCGCACGGAATATCCGCAGCAGCCTTGACAAAAAACCAATGACCGAAATCGACCTGCGGGGAATGACAGCCGACGAAGCCATTATTGAAACCGAACGTGCCTTAGACGGGGCATTGCTTATGAACATCGGGCAAATTTCAATAATCCACGGCAAGGGCACAGGCGTTTTACGCAGTGCAGTGCAGAGGTTTTTAAAGGGCAACCCCAATGTAAAAAGCTACCGTTTGGGCACCTTTGGCGAGGGCGAATCGGGGGTAACTATTGTGGAGATTAAGGAGAAGTAGGAAGCAAGGAGCAAGATTTTCTTTTTTTCTCCTTCCGTCAAGGCTAACGCCTTGCCACCTCCCTCTAAGAGGGAGGCTTTCGGGTACGAGCTAACATTTGCCACTTGCAATTTGTAATTTGCCATTTATACACAAACCACCCCGACCTTAAAAAATTTAAATTCTATTTAAACTTATATAAAAATAAATTTTCCGCAGAAACCACCCCGTCTTCGCTAAAGCGAATCCACCCCTCCCCGGAGGGGAATATTTGCACGAGCAATAGACTAACAGAAGAATAAAATTTGTTTTCTTCTTCCGTTATGGCTATGCCACGCCACGGTCATAAATATAAAAAGTGCAACGGAAGATAAGCAAATACAAGATAAGGAGTTTTAACTTATGGGTAAGTCATCCCGAATATTAGGTAATGAGTATGGTCTCTCGGCTCAAGAGATGAATTACATACTCAAAAAGGAAGGGTTTTTATCTGGCGAACCCGGTGATTATTCTGTTACCGAAAAGGGTGCAGAGTTTGCTAATGAAAGAGATTTCCATCGTGGCACAGGTGGCTATTCACACTATAATCGTTATTGGACAACACGTTCGTGGGACGATAGCATTGAGTCGGAGTTAGACATAACTGATGACTTGAAAAATGAAGCTAAAAATGCTGTTTTTGAATCACGAAAAAGGCAATGGGATGAGATTAAAGCAGCTCGTCAAGAAGCCGATGCTAAATTCCTTGCCAGCCAGAATAATATCACCGAACCATATGAAAATGCGGAAGAAAATGATGAGCTCATACTCGATGGTAAAACCGCTCTTGGCGGTGCCGTTATTATAGGTGGGTTATTGGCTATCGGGTACGGTGTCTACAAAGCTGTACCACATATTGTTAAGTGGTGGAACGAGCGACGCCAACGTCCCACAACCACTCTTGCTACAACATCTACGAAAACTGTGAAAAAGCAAAAGAATATGTTATGCCCATCATGTGGAGCGACAATGAGCCTAAATGATGATGGGATATGGCTCTGTGAGTGTTGTAAATATAGCATTACGAATAAAGAACTTGAAAATAATTATGTTTTTTGGTTCTGTGATAAATGTGAGACGTTCTTAAATAATCAACATGACTTTAGCTTAAATGAAAGCGTGTGGGTATGTACTAAATGTGGACACGAAAATGATGTAACTGAAAATAACATCGACTAACAAAACCCCACTTTTCATTTATTGATTTTGAGCGGTGCATTTTCAAAAGTAACCGTTAAAATGCACCGGTAATTTAACGATTACCCTGTTATTTAACGGTTACTCATAAGCCGCCGAACAGTGAATATGTCGGCGAAGCCGACAGTGGGAGAGAGTTAAGCATAAAGTCTATTGAATGTGCTAATATTACCCTCCGGGGAGGGGTGGCTGCTCCCTTAGTAAAAAACAAAATTTGTTTTTTATTAAAAATCTAAAAAAACAAAAAAATTTTAGATTGTGCAGAGCAGACGGGGTGGTTTGTGAAAAAAAATTTATTTTTAATTAAATTTAAATAGAATTTAAATTTTTTGCTCGGGTTGTTAAAAAAATAAAAACTAAAAAAAATAATATAAATATTTAAAAATTGCACTTTTGGGTGCAATTTTTTTTGTTTTGCAAAACTATTGTGAAGGAGTGTGTTACACAGCGTTATGAAAAAAAGACTTAACGAACAAGAAAAACAATTTTGCATTAGCTTTGTACGCAGCGGCAACATTGAGGATTCGGCGATGGCGGCAGGTTATGCCAAAAACCCACGCCAAAGCGGAGATGAGCTGATGTGCAAAGCTGAGGTTATTGCAGAAATCGAACGATTGTCGGCGTTGCAACGCAAGTCGCTGTCGCTTATGGCGGCGGTGGGCTACCAAAGGTTGGCGTTTGGCGGTGTTGCCGATGCGGTAAGCCTGCTTTTTATGGATAACCCGTCGCCACGCAAGCTTGCAAAAATGGATTTGTTTTCGGTTGCCGAAATCCGCAAACCAAAGGAAGGCAGTATGGAAATAAAGTTTTTCGATAGGCTTAAAGCGTTAGAAAAACTGGAAACCGCATTGCCGCCCGAGGATAAAGCCAAAAGCTTGTTTGAGGCTTTGAGTGCGGGGGCGGTAAGCCTGAACATACAGCAGGGGTTAAACGAGGAAGCCGACATTGGATTTAAAGCGGGCAATATTGATGATTAAGAAATTATCGCCAAAACAGCTTAAAGTTTTTACATGGTGGCACCCGCTTGCAAAAACCTGCGATTGCGACGGTATTATTTGCGACGGTGCAGTACGCAGCGGCAAAACCTTGTGTATGACTCTTTCGTACATATTCTGGGCATTTTCAAAATTCAACAACGGGTCGTTTGCCATTTGCGGCAAAACAATTCGCAGCGTGCGAAGAAATATTGTAACCCCCATTATTTCGGAGCTTAAAAGCTTGGATTTTGAAATCGAGGACAAAATTTCGGCAAATATGCTTATCATCCGCACCGCCGGCAAAGAAAACCGCTTTTATCTTTTTGGCGGCAAGGATGAATCGTCCTCGGGGCTAATTCAGGGTATGACGCTTAGCGGTGTCTTTTTTGACGAGGTCGCTTTAATGCCACGTTCCTTCTGCGAGCAGGCTTTGGCACGCTGCTCGGTACAGGGGTCTGCCTTTTGGTTTAACTGCAACCCCGAATACCCCGGGCACTGGTTTTACCGTGAATGGATTTTAAAATGCAAAGAAAAGAACATACTGTACCTTCATTTTACAATGAAGGACAACCCAAGCCTTGGCAAAAAAATGCTTGCAAGGTACGAAAATTTGTACTCGGGCCCGTTTTATAAACGGTTTGTGCTGGGGCAATGGGTTGCGGTAACAGGTGCTGTTTACCCGTTTATGTCGCACGACAGCAGCTTTTGCAATTTGCCCGATGAGGACTTTGCGGAATATGCGGTATCCTGCGATTACGGCACGGTAAACCCGGCGTCGTTCGGGTTGTGGGCAAAAGGCAAAAACACCGGAGTGTGGTACAGAATAGACGAGTATTATTATGATTCTAAAAAAGAGGGAGAGCAAAGAACCGACGAGGAACACTACAAAGGTTTATCGCAGCTTATTGCGGGCAGAAATTTAAAGTGTGTAGTTGTAGACCCGTCGGCAGCAAGTTTTATTCAGGTTATTAAGCGGCACGGCGATTATCGGGTATTCCCCGCAAAAAATAATGTTCTCAACGGCATAAGAAAAGTTGCCGCCGCCCTAAAAAACCAAAAAATAAAAATTTGCAAAAATTGCTCTGCAAGCGTCCGAGAGTTTTCGCTTTACCGCTGGGATGAAAAAACCGGCACGGATAGCCCTTTAAAAGAAAACGACCACGCAATGGACGATATTCGCTATTTTGTTACCACAGTTTTGGAGAACACACAGGACGGTTTTATTGCTCTTGCGGTAGAGCGATAGACCATATGGAGGTGTAGAAAATTAAATTATTTAACAAGAAAAAAACAACAACCACAGCAAGCAGTTTGGTTCGGTCCGAAATCGGCAAAATTAATGCTCACCCGTTTTATGAGCTGAAAAATTATGTGCCTTTTTTGCAAAGCGAACTTTGTTTGTACGATTCGCTGCGAGAAGCAGTGCCGATTATTGATGCGGCAATTTGCAAGCTGGTACGGCTGGTGGGCTGGTTTGAGGTTGAATGTAAAAACCAAACAACCCAAAAGCAGCTTAACAAATTTTTGGCGGGCGTTAATGTTAACGGTGCACAAAATGGGGCAAATGCCTTTGTTTACAGCTATTTTGAGCAAATGCTAACATACGGTACGGGCTTGGGCGAAATTTTGCTGAGCGGCGATAACAAAGAAATTGCGGCACTGTATAACGCCGGGCTAAAAAACATTAAGTTAAAGCACGGCAAAAACCCAACCGAAATTAAAATTTTTAAAGCAACTGCCGACAAAGATGTAGAGTTTAAAAACCAAAGCTTGCTGCTTTGCACGTTGCTAAACCCAAAACCCGGCACGCTAAAGGGAACTTCGGTTTTAAAAGGGCTGCCGTTTGTAAGCAGCATTTTGCTTATGGTGCTTAATTCTATAGGCACAAACTGGGAGCGTGTAGGCAATGTGCGTTTTGCGGTTAATTACAAACCGTCTGCCGATTCTTTGAGCGGCGGGCTGGCACAAGAGCAAGCCCAAACCATTGCAAGCGAGTGGGGCAAAGCGATGAAAGACACCACACAAGTAAGAGATTTTGTGTCGGTGGGTGATGTTTCGGTAAAGGTTATAGGAGCCGAAAATCAAATGCCCGACTGCGATATTCCGATTCATCGTCTTAGCGAGCAGATAGTGTCAAAGCTTTCAATTCCGCCGTTTTTGCTTGGGCTAAGCTGGAGCAGCACCGAGCGTATGAGCAGCCAGCAGGCGGATATTCTTACAAGCGAGCTGGAGCATTACAGACAGTTGCTTAACCCGGTAATTAAAAAAATATGCGACTTGTGGCTGCGGCTGCACGGCGGTTTTGAAGATTATGAAATAAAGTGGAACCACGTTAACTTGCAGGACGAAATTACCCTTGCAAACGCAAGGCTGGTTAATGCACAAGCCGCAATAATCTAAAAGGAGTTGGGGGGGTAAAAATGAAAAATATTACAAAAATCGAAAACTG
>JAISII010000071.1 GCA_031262125.1 Oscillospiraceae bacterium
GCTGTAGTTTAATGGTAGAACTTCAGCCTTCCAAGCTGATCGCGTGGGTTCGATTCCCATCAGCTGCTCCAAATATGCGGCTTGTGCCGCAGTGAACAGTGAAAATTGAACATTTAACAGTGAACAATATTAAAAATTCACATCAAATTTCTGCCGCATATTTGTATTGTTCATTGTTCATTAACGCTTAGCGTGCTTTCACTGTTCATTATTCACTCAATCAAAACATTTTGCAAGCAGCGGCTTACGCCGCATGTATCTGCGCCAATAGCTCAGTAGGATAGAGCAACTGCCTTCTAAGCAGTAGGTCGGGGGTTCGAATCCCTCTTGGCGTGCCAAATATCGGCGTCTGACGACGCCTAAATGAACAGTGTACATTGAACAACTGAGCAGTGAACAATAAAGAAATAACTTTGAACGCCGCATATTTGTATTGTTCATTTTTCATTAACGCTTTGCGTGCCTTCACTGTTCATTATTCACTCAAACAAAATGTTTTGAAAGCAGCGGCTTTCGCCGCAGTGAAAAGTGAACAGTTAACAGCAGTTAAATACATCTTTTTCGGAGTACCCTTTCACCAAAACGCAACGCAATATATCATTATATTAAAAACAAAACACAAAAAGAGCCGTAGCATCCTCAGCTACAGCTCATTTTTTTATTTTATGAAAATTGTTTTAAGCAAAATAAGCAATCAGTTCTTCAACAGTATCAGCTGCCAAAACATTATTATATTCGTCAATGTCGGCTTTTGTGCTAAATCCATAGCCATATGCCACGCCGATAAAATCAACGCCCGCAGTGGCAGCACCTTCGGCGTCAAATTTGCTGTCGCCAATCATAACAACGGTAGATTTATCGCCGCTGCTCAAATCATCAACGCAGGCATTAATAATCTCTTGCTTAGTTTGCAAAACATCTAATGTCATACCCGAGCCCCAAATGCAGTCGAAATATTCTGCAAGCCCGAATTTTTGCAGCACTTTTTCGGCGTAATCTTGCCGTTTAAAGGTGGCTACGCCTATTTTTTTGCCTTGCTGTTTAAGCAGCTTCAGCAAATCGAAAATCCCGTCGTAAACCTCGGCTTGCAAATAGCCCACGGTTGAATATTTATCTCTAAAATACTGTGTGCCTTGTTCAATTAGCTCATCGCTTAGGTTGAATTTTGTTTTTAAAGATACACTTATGGGCGGCCCTATAAACGTCTTCAGTTCTGCATCGGGCAAGGCAGGCAAGCCTAATTTTTCAATTGCATAGGCAACGCTTGCACACACGCCGACGCCGGTGTTTATCAGTGTTCCGTCGAGGTCGAATAATATGTTTTGATACATTTTGTTAAGCTTTCTTAATTTTTGCTTTTAATTTTAAAATTATGCCGACAATGGGGTTTTTAAAAATATCTTTTTCGTAACGGTTCATCATTAAAAAATAGCAGGGGAATATAAATGCCGCAGTGTAAAGGCAAGCTACACCTAAAAATTCCCACAAGCTGTTAATGGGGAAGTGTTCGGTATAAATAAAGCCTAAAACTGTAAATATTGCAGGCACAAACGACATTTTTAAAATGTTCCACCAAAATAGCGGAATATTAATGCCCGTTTTAAAGTGGTAATAAAAATTCATAACTATAACCGGACCTATTATAAAGCAGACACAAGTGTTTACAGCACAGCCTATTATGCCGAAGTGGGGGATTATAAAAAACGCCGCTACAACATGAAGAACCGAAATTGCCGCAAACATAATTGCCCTAAAACGGTGCTTGTTTTGTGCAACAACCATTTGCAAACCTGCACTTTGTATTAGGGGTATGCAAACGGGTATCATTACCAGCAGTGCAATAATATAAGCATCTTCGTAGCCGGCACCTGCCCAAAAACCTATAAACTGCCGCCCAAGCACCAAAAATGCCGACAGTAAAAACCCGAGTATAATAAATTGCAATCGTCCGGTTTTAACAAACACGTCGGTAAGCTCTTTTTTAGACGCCTGCAGCGTAACCATCTTCATAATGCGGGGTACCAAGACGCTTATTAACGCTATAGAAAAGTTCTGCATATATGTGTTAAATGTTGCACCAATATTATAAACCGCAGTGGCTTCGGGTCCGACCATACTTGTCAGCATAAGCTTGTCGGTTTGCCAATAGAGCAAATTTGAGATTTCACCCAAGAACATAAATGCCGAAAAAGCAAAAATCTCTTTTAAAATACTCCAGTCAATACCCTTAAAACGGGGTTTGATTTTTAAAACTTTGATTGAATAAAAAACATAAAGAGCGTATGATATAAAGCTGATTATCGTGTTTGCTAAAACCAGACCCACAGAAGCAAAACCCATAAAAAGCATTGCAAGGTTAAGTGCAGGAGAAAAAACCGAAGTAAGCAGGTTAACACCTTTGTTAAAAATAAAACGCTCGTGAGAAACGCTGATGCACGAGAAAACAGAGAAAGGCAAAGTAATGACCGTGTTTGCAACCATTAAAAATACCAGCAGCTGAAAGGTCTGAAAATCGGCATCGCTCAGGTCGCCGTACCAAATACGCAGGTTAAACGCAACAATGCAGCCCACAGTTAAAATAAGGGCAGATATTACAGAATATATTGTAAAAAATACGCCGACAATTTTTTCTTCGGCTTCTTTATCACCCAGAGCAATCGCACGTGTAACATAACGGGTTATTGTGCCGCCAATGCCAAAGTTTAGCAGTGCAAGCATTGCAAGCACGCTTTGTGCCGTTGTAAAAAGCCCATACTGCCCCTGACCCAGTTTGCTTAGCATTATAGGGGTGTAAATCAGAGGGATAATATTACTAAGTGCTAACTGAAAGTAGGAGATAAACGCCCCTGCCTTTAGTTGATTAACTTTTGCCATAATAATTTTAGTTTGATTTTATTCAAACTTTGCCTCTCTTTTTAATTTTGCTGAAAAGCGAAAGAACGGAATTTGCAGCCATAACAAAAAAATAGTTGCCGGTGTAATAAGCAAATTTTAAAACAACATTTATTCGCGTTTGCGTCATTGCAAAGGCATCTTTAAAATCTTTGTTTTTTAAAATTTTGTTATTGTACTTTATTTTTGCAAAAAAGCCAAGCAGGTTTTGTTTATCAAAAGTGTTTTGCATCACAACCTCATACTTCCAAAAAGCTGCGTTATAAAACAGCTCAATTTGTTTTTGGTTGCACTTCCATTTGGTTATATAATCAAGCATTTTGCTGTGAATGTTTTTATAAATGCCGAACATATCTGGGTAATATTTTGTAGAAAGCCGCTGAGCTTCATAAACCATATAGTTATAATTAGGCTTGTTAATTATAATTATATTTGTGTTTTCAACAGCGTCTAAATAATCAAAATTAAACAACAGGTCTTCGCCTAAAGACAATTGTTCGTCCATTTTTAAGTTGTGCTTTTTTAAAATTGCAGCATCATACAGTTTGCAAACAGGTCCGGCATCAAGCCATTTTTTGTGCAGCGTCATTATTTCGCAGCGGGAAGATTTGTTAACATGCTCATCGTATGAATAGCAAATTATCTGCAATGTTTTTTTGCTTGCAAATTCCATTCTTTTAAAGCCGCACCAAATGTGCCCGGCGTCGGGGTGGTTTTTGCGAGCGGTAATCAAATCTTCGAGGTAAGTTGGCTCAACGCTATCATCGCTGTCAACAAAAACAATATATTTGCCGTTTGCGTTGTCAATCCCCAAATTGCGGGTTTGAGAAGGTCCGCCGTTGGGTTTATCTATAACCGATATGCGTGGGTCTTCGATGGCAAATTTGTTGCAAAGCTCAAGGCTGCAATCGGTCGAACCGTCGTTTATCAGCAGCAGTTCGAAGTCGCCAAAGCTTTGGTTTTGTATGCTGTTAACACAAAGCTCTAAAGTGCTTGTTGCATTATACACCGGCACAACAATAGATATTAAGCTTTGAGGCATCTAAATTCTCCTTGTTAACGGTTTTTAAAATAAGTTTACAGCGTTTTTTCAATAATATCTGCAATTCGCCGGCAAGCATGTCCATCACCGTACGGGTTTGCTGTTTTACTCATTTTTTCATAAAGTGCGGCATCGGTTAAAAGCTCCGAAGTTTTTTCAAAAATCACTTCTTCGTCTGTTCCTGTAAGTACAAGTGTTCCGGCTGCTAAACCTTCTGGTCTTTCGGTAGTATCACGCAGAACTAAAACAGGCTTGCCTAAAGAAGGAGCTTCTTCCTGAATCCCTCCGCTGTCTGTTAAAATTAAGTGAGAGCGTGCAATAAAATTATGAAAATCAATAACATCCAATGGTTCTATAAGTTTTATTCTGTCGCAACCTTTTAAAACTCTATTGGCAATTTCTCTTACAACAGGGTTAAAATGTATAGGGTACAGAACTTTAACGTCATCAAATTTTTCTACAATTCTTTTAACAGCCGAAAAAATGTTAACCATTGGTTCGCCGAGGTTTTCTCTGCGGTGAGCCGTTAAAAGAATAAGACGGCTGTCAGCAGCCCAATCTAATTCTTTATGTTTATACGAATCCAAAACGGTTGTTTTAAGTGCATCAATAACCGTATTGCCTGTAACAAAAATTTGGTTTTCATCAACATTTTCGGAAATCAGGTTAGCTTTTGACTGTTTTGTTGGTGCAAAATTGAATTTTGAAACAATGCTGATTGCATGGCGATTAAACTCCTCGGGGAAGGGAGAATAAATGTTGCCTGTACGCAAGCCTGCCTCTACATGACCAACAGGAATTTGCATATAGTAACAAGCTAAAGAAGTTACAAATGAAGTGCTGGTGTCTCCGTGCACCAAAACCAAATCGGGTTTTTCTTTATTAAAAACGTCTTCTATTTTGTTTAATATATTGGTGGTTATGTTAAACAGAGTTTGCTTGTCTTGCATTATAAGCAAATTATAATCAGGAACAATGTTAAAAACACTAAGCACCGAGTTTAGCATTTCTTTATGTTGCCCGGTTACACAAACCAAAGTTTCCAAAGACTCCCGCTTTTTCAACTCAAGCACCAAAGGGCACATTTTAATTGCTTCCGGACGGGTTCCGAATACTACAATAACCTTCTTTTTTTTGTCAGCCATAATATATCACAATCTCCTATATTAATTTATATATTTATAATCCAATACGCAGCAAATTCCGCAACTTAACAGTAAAAGCCGGCATTTTTTTAAACATGCTCATCCACAATTTATTTTTGCCGGACAGATGCTTTTTGTCGTCCGAATTTAAAGGATATTTCTTCACAGCGTTTTTTACAATGGCGGCTGCTTTTGCTAAATCGCTTCCTTGTAAGTGGACTTTAGACATCTGCAACGCATAAATACAGCAAAACCAAAGGTCGCATTTAGAGGATGTTGCGAGCTGCGGTAAATTCTTTTCTACAAACTCCTGCTGTTGCAGTTTTGCCTCAACAATGTCTAACCGTGCTATAGAAAATTTTGAGCCCATGATGCTGTCGGGGCGTTGATAGTAATAATAAAGTTCTTCATTGGTTACTACGATATTTTTTGCCGCCGCAAAAACCTTGTATGTCCAAAACTCGTCTTCGTTTGTTTTGCCTTCAATAAACGGCAGGTTAAACACAAGTTCAGATTTGTATAATTTGTTCCAAACCACTGTGTTATTAATATCAGAACTTAAAAAAAACTCTTTCAAAAAACCGCACGAATCGGAAATTTCGGTTTTGTAATTAGTGTTTTGAGCGAGTTTGATTTTTTTGTCGTCGTCGAATTTTAAATATCTGCATTGGGCAATATCGCAATTGTTTTGCACAAGCAGATTATAAAGCCTCTCAAGCATTGTGTCAGCAATAAAGTCGTCGCTGTCAACAAAGGCAACATAATCGCCTTTGGCAAAAAACACACCTGCATTGCGTGCACCCGATAACCCTTTGTTTTCTTGATGGAACACCTTAACACGGGCATCTTTTTTGCCGTAAACATCGCAAATAACACCGCTTTGGTCGGTGCTGCCGTCGTTTATTAAAATTATTTCGATGTTTGTATATGTCTGCCGCAACAGGCTGTCTACACAGCGGGGCAGAAAATTCTCTACATTATAAACAGGAACAATAACCGAAATTAAATTTTCCAAATTATTAAATACCTCCGTTTTAGGCTAAACTATTTTTGTTTGTGTTCAACCTTAATTTTAACTTATCTTTGCAATTGTAATAAACAAATGCAGCAATCAAACAAACCGCAAAAACAATTATGGGTTCAATGTCAAAAAACAAAATGCCTAAAGCAAATTTTCTTGCGGCAAAGCTGTAAATTTGAATTACTACCATATGGAACAAATATATGCTTAAAGAATATTTTTGCCCCCAAACCGAAAGTTTGTTTTGCGGCATTTGTATTTTTGAAAAAATCAAAAAAATTGCAACAGCCGAAGCAATAGACGAAATAAAGAGTTCGGGTTTATTATTAATAAAATAACTTTCGGCAAAAGTGCCGATAAAGCTGAGAACCAGTAATGCTATAAGTATTGGCAAATTGAGTTTTTTATAAAAACCTGTGCCTTTAAACCTAAACAGCAAATTGCCAATAAGAAAAAACGGCAAACCTGTAAACAAAAAGTTCCTAACATAAATAGACTTAAACGCAAACGGCAGCTGCAACATATTTCCAAACTCGGCAAAGGTTATGTTAACCGCAAGCAAAAACACAACTAAAGCTATTGCAACACATTTGTTTTTTAAAATTATAGGGAACACATAAGCAATAACTAAAATATAAAGCAAAGCCGATAAATACCACAAATGTTCTTGACCGTCTACGGCATAATTAAACAGCAAAAAGTCGGTGATAGTTTGTGGCTTTAGAAGAATATCGAAAAGAAATACATTTAAACTGCCCGAGAACACCCTAAAAACTATACCCCAAACCAAAAATAAAGCATTGGTAATTATTACAAGTTTTAGTATTTTAAAAATTTGCCTTTTTTCGGTTTGCTTTTTTGCGGTGATATTGTAAAAATAGCCGGTTATAATAAAAAACACAGGCACGGCAAAACGTGTGAGAGGTAACAAAAACGAGTAACTTACCATCCCGTTTGAGAGCCCTAAACAATGCAGAGCAACTATTAAAAAAGCACAAATAAGCCTTAAAAAATCTACAGAAGTATTTCTTGCTGTTTTAATATTGCTCATACTATAAGGTGCCCCTTTGTAAAAGTGTGCCGTAAAAAGTATCCTTTCCGTCCGGCGTTTTTTCTAAAAAATTCATCCGCCAAGAAAGCTTAAATATAAATGTGTCGCTGCTTTGCATCTCTTTAATTGTGTTTGCATTAAAGGGCTGGTTCATAATGTCTTGATAATAGTTGATTTTGGGATTGTTGTATTCCAAATTATCCATAGCAACGTTAATTGCTTTTATATTATCATAACACATTTTTATAAAGTAATCAAATAAAAGGTAATCTATTGCACGGGTTTCGTGGCTCCAATATTCAAAAAACAGCTCTTTAAGCACTTTAGAAAGCAAAGCCTGTTTGCTAAACCCAAAGCAAAAAGGTGCCCATTGTTCCCCCGAAAAATAATTTGTGTAATCAGGGAGGTTTTTAGGAGTGTAATAGTCTTGTTCAAAAACAGTGGCGGGTATTGGTTTAGCGACTAAAATTGTGGCATCCAGCCATAAGCCACCGTGCTCTTCTAAAAGTGATATGCGTAAAATATCGGAAAAATGAGCACGACCGATTTTGCCTTTTTTATACTTATTAATTATTTCTCGAGGTATTTTTGCATAGTTTAGGTAATTGTTTTCGTTTAGCAAAACAACTTCGTGCCCGTTTGAGTTTTTGATAATACTGTTAATACAAATTTTAACTAAAGGAGGGGCGTTCTCTACGCCCTGCCACCACAGCACCCAAATTTTTTTGCTGGTCGAGCTTTGGTTTGCAGGGGCAAATTCGGTTGTTGTTTTATACTTGTCAATAACATAACCATATTTTTTAAGCAGATGATTATAAACAATTATAGTATAGCGGTTTTCGCATTTTGCACGGAACTTTACAAATAAATTAACATGCCAGAGCAGGTTTCTAAAAAAAGAATAGCAAGCAATTTTAAGAGAAAAACATTTTAAATCGGCAAAAAAACTAACAAATAATTCTTTTAAAATACTAAAAACTTTTTTAAAAATTCTTATCAATTCTGTGTCCTCATTTTTAAAAAATCATCTTCATAAGTTGCCTTGTTACGCAACTTTTTTGCAAGAGTAATTAAAAACAACAAAAACTTGTATAGTGTAAGCGAGTTCGCGGCAATAAATGCACGCAATTTAAACTGGAAGTCGAGCGTTGCTTTGCCTTTGTTTGCCTTAATAAACGAGCGCACTTGCGGTATGAGAGGTTTAAGTTCGGCACTTTTTGCAATAATAATGTCGTCGAGCGTATGCAATTGTTTGGCAACAGCTTTTGTTATTGCTTGCGGCAAAACCTCAGGTTTTTTGGCAAAATGCTTTGGCAGCATCTCGGCAATGGTTATTACATTTTCGATTTTATCTTTGCTGTTCGTTGTAGACCCTGATTTTGCCCTTAAAATATAGTGGTATAGCGGCAAATCCTCAAAAACACACTTTTTTGCCTTTTCAAAAGCATAAACATTAAACAAAAAGTCCTCGTAAGATTTAAATACGGGGTCAATAAAAATGGGCTTTACAATCTCAGATATATAAAGTTTTGTGCACATACTCGGCTCTATTTTAAGACCGTCAAAAATTTCAAACAAGCCTTCATAACCGTTTTGCACAATCAACTCACCAGTGTTGTAGTAATAAATGCTTTTTGAGGGCAAATCTCTTACATATCCGCAGTGAGAAATATCGGCATTGTACTTTTTCAAATTGGTCAACAAGTGCTCATACATGTTTGGTTCAGCGAAGTCGTCGCCGTCAAAAAATGTTATATATTCGCCTGTTGCGGCGGCAATGCCTGCATTGCGTGCCGAGGTTACACCGCCGTTTTGCTTGTGTATTGCCACAATACGGTTGTCGGCAGCGGCAAGTTTATCTATAATTTTTGCACTGTTGTCTGTGCTGCCGTCGTTTATAATAATAATCTCAAGATTTTTGTGCGTTTGGTTTAAAACACTTTGCAGCGAAGCTTCAAGGTAAGCCTCTAAATTATAAACAGGGATTATTATTGAAATAAGATTATTCATAAATATCTATTTTTGTTCCCTCATTTTTTTCAAATCGTCTTCAAAGGTTGGCTTGTTGCGTACTTTTTTTGCAAGCGATATTAAAAACAACAAAAGCTTATAAAGTGTCAGAGAGCTTGCGGCAAAGTCGGCACGCAATTTAAATTGGCGGGTGAGGGGGGCATTGCCTTTGTTTGCCCTAATAAACGAGCGTACAGAAGGGATGAGTGGCTTAAATTCAGGGTTTTTTATAGTAATCAAATCATCCAGCGTGTGTAGTTGCATATTTACCGCCTTTTTTAAAGCTTGCGGCAAAACCTCGGGGTTGTTTGCAAAATGCTTCGGCAGCATTTGGGCAATAGTAATAAAATTTTCGAGCCTGCGTTTGCTTATTTGCGAGGTAGCCCCCGAGTTCGCCCTAACCTTATAGTGGTATAGGGGCAAATCTTCATAAACACACTTTTGTGCTTTTTCAAACGCATAAACATTAAACAAAAAATCCTCATATGTTCTAAATATGGGGTCAATAAAAATTGGCTTTACAATTTCGGCTTTATATAGTTTGTTCCACATACCGGGTTCAACCTTCAGCCCGTCTAAAATTGCAAACAAGCCCTCATAACCGTTTTGCACAATTAACTCGCCTGTGTTATAGTAATAAATGCTTTTTGACGGCAAATCCATTACATACCCACAGTGAGAAATATCGGTATCGTACTTTTTTAAATTGGTCAACAAGCGTTCATAAAGTTTTGGTTCGGCAAAGTCGTCGCCGTCAAAAAAAGCAATATATTCGCCCGTTGCAGCGGCAATGCCTGCATTGCGTGCCGAGGTTACACCGCCGTTAGGCTTGTGTATGGCTACAATGCGTTTGTCGGCAGCGGCAAGTTTATCTATAATTTTTGCACTGTTGTCTGTGCTGCCGTCGTTTATAATAATAATCTCTAAGTTTTTGTGTGTTTGGTTTAAAACACTTTGCAGCGAAGCCTCAAGGTAAGCCTCTAAATTATAAACCGGGATTATTACAGAAATAAGGTTATTCATACATTTTTACACTCTCTATTTTTGAGAAATATTTTGTGTCGGCAGGGGTTTTATAATCCCGAATGTAACCAAACCTGCAATCTTTTAAAGCGTTTTGCATTGTTTGTTTTTGTTGAGAATTAATACCGTATTTTAATGTGTAAGCAGTGCCAAAAACAGGGGAGTGCAGCAACTCTTCGCTTTTTTTATGCAAGTAACTGTCTAAATCGCAAACTACTTTTGCAGGTGTTCCCACTGCCAGCGAATTATCGGGAATATCTTTACTTACAACGCTGCCGGCACCAATAACAACATTGTTGCCAATGCAAACGCCGGGCAAAATAATGGTGCCTGCACCAACAAAAACATTGTTGCCAATTTTTACTGTGCCAATGCGTGTAAACCCAAGAGTATCGGCTGTGCTTGCATCGTGTGCTAAAATGTGGCATCGTGGGGCAAGGGTAACATAGTCGCCGATTTCTATCAGCCAGCAGTGCCATTGGTCTATTATAGTTTTCTCTTGTCGTTTAAAGTTTTTGCCTACCTTTAAGCCACGCAAAACAAGTTCCTCGGTAGTTATCTCGGAACGAAAACGAAAAAGTTGCTTTTTAATAAAAAATTTTAAGCCACTAAACACTTTAAACTTCCTTTATAATAATTGAATTGAATTAGTTTTTTTGATATAGTGCATTAATTTTGGCAATAGTTTTGGGGAACAGCCCTAAAAACCTGTCGACAATTTTTAGTTTGGCAAAGCCAAGGTTTACAAAAAAGTCTGCAAAACCGCAAACAATAAAAACAAAAAGCGAAACTGCCAAGGCAACCAAAGGAGTATAAGCTGAATTTGCGAATGGCGTTAATAAGACTGTCCACAAACTTTTAATAACAATAATGTTGTTGTGTATTAAATAAATTCCAAAGGTTAGCGGGGCAATAAACAATATGGCAGCGTTTGCAAACCGGTTTTTTATATTAACCTTAGAAAAAAATAAAAACAAACTTACAGAAGAAATCAGCACAATAACCGAATTATATTTGTAAAAGTCGAACGGCAAATTGCGATTAAAAACAGCTGTAGCAAAATCGTTAAAGTAACTTAAAAAAACCGAAAATACAAAATATATTGCCAAATAGACATATTTGTTAAGACTGACAAGTTTTTTAGCATAAAGTTTTAAATAAGCTGCAACAAAATAAAGAATAACAAACCATAATAACGAACCGCCACGCAAAGGTTCAAAATATTTATCAGGCGACCAAATAAAAGAATCATATATCGAAAAAACTAAAAGCAGTGCAACCAAAAGTACCGTAAACTGTTTTTTGCTTAATTTTTTTATTATTAAATTTAGCAAAGGAAACAAAAAATACAGTAAAATATAGCAAGTTACAAACCAATAGCTTTGCAGAATTACAGGAAAAACAGAATGCAATAAATCGGAGAAAGAAAACGAATATGGGCTTAATGCGAAAAATAAAGCGAAAATTGTTACAGAATAAAACAGTGTTTTAAACCAAATTGAAAGAACATTTTTTATTTTGAACTTTGAGTCGATTAAAAAATAGCCGCTTATTAAAACATAGCAATTAGTGCTGACAATGGCTAAAGCAAGAAACAAAGCCAACAGATTATCAGATATTAAATTGTTGTCGTTTAAAATGCCCGTGTTTAAGCCATGCCACAGTACTATTAAAAACATAGCAATTGTTCTTAATAGTTCTAAGTTTGTTTGGCGTGCTTTTTTTGCAGGGGAGGCAGGCAATCGTTCGACTTGTGCTACGCCTATATTTGGCATTTTTAAACTTCCTTTCTAACGGAACTAATAATTTGCAAATACGGTTATTACTCCACCGTAACGCTTTTTGCCAAGTTACGGGGTTTATCCATATCAATACCCTTGTTAACCGAGGTGTAGTACGCCAGCAGCTGCAACGGTACAATAGCACTCATCGGCATCAAAACTTCGTCGGTTTTAGGCACTTTTATAATATAGTCGAGAGCTTTTTGGGTTTCTTCGCCAAAGACGGTTTCTTCGTCGCACACTAAAATAGTCATTGCCCCACGGGCTTTAACTTCTTCAACGTTGCTAACCGTTTTCGGTATAAGCGATTTTTGGGTTGCAATTGCAATAACGGGCATACCCTCGCAAATCAGGGAAATTGGTCCGTGCTTAAGCTCGCCCGATGCATAAGATTCGGAGTGAATATAGGTGATTTCTTTAAGCTTCAGCGAGCCCTCAAGCGAGAGTGCATAGTCTAACCCACGCCCTAAATAGAACAAATCGTCGGCTGCTACAAGCTTGGTTGCAACAAATTGGCAGTCGTTAATTACGGTGTCGATTGAATTTTGAATAAGCTCGGGCGTGGCGGCAAGCCCTTTTGTAAGGCGTTCGCATTCTTCTATGCTTATAGCACCTTTTGCAAGTGCAAGCTTAAACGCAAACAGGTACATAACCGACAATTGCACCATATAAGCCTTTGTGGAGGCAACTGCAATTTCGGGCCCTGCATGGGTATAAATAAGCATATCGCTGTTGCGGGCAATCGAGCTGCCTTTTACGTTAACAATACCCAAAGTTTCTGCACCCAAGGATTTGCTGATTTTCAAAGCTTCAAGGCTGTCGGCAGTTTCGCCGGATTGCGAGATTATAATAACCAAATCGCCCTTGCCAATAATCGGGTTGCGGTATCGGAACTCGGATGCTACGTCAACTTCAACAGGCACACGTGCCAAGCCTTCTATTAAGTATTTGCCGACCATACCGGCATACATAGCGGTGCCGCAGGCAACAATAAAAATTCGGCGGTATGTTTGCAGCTTTTCGGCGGTTATGCCGCATTCGCTTAAATCGGGCAAGCCGTTTTTAATGCGGGGGGTAATTGTAGTTTTTACAGCGGTAGGCTGCTCGTGTATTTCTTTTATCATATAGTGCGGGTAGCCGCCTTTTTCGGCAGCGTTAAGGTCCCAGTCGGCAATTTTTAGCTCTTTTTCAAAGCGTTTTAGCCTGTGGTTATAAAACTCAACCGAGTTTGCGGTAAGCTTTGCAATTTCGTTATGTTCAAGCAAATAATATTTTTTTGTGTACTCCAAAATTGCGGTAACGTCCGATGCAATAAAAGCTTCATTATCGCCAACGCCGACAATCAGCGGGCTTTCTTTTCTTACGGCATAAATAGTGTCTTTAATATCGTCAAACATTATGCCCAAGGCAAACGAACCCACAACCTCGCTCATAAAATCGGTAATACACCTCAGCGGGTCGCCTTTATAATAATAGTCAAGCAAGTTTGCTGCAACCTCGGTGTCGGTTGCGGTAAAAAACTCATAGCCGTTATCGGTTAAAAAAGCTTTAAGCTCGGCATAATTCTCGATTATTCCGTTATGCACAATTGTAACTCGCCTGCCACGGTGGGGGTGCGAGTTAAGGTCAGATGGTTCGCCGTGCGTAGCCCAACGGGTATGCCCAATGCCGGTAATACCAACGGGTTTATACTCATCGCTAAGTTTGTTTTTAAGGTTTTTAAGCTCACCCTTTGCCTTAACTTGGGTAACATTGCCGTCTTTTTCAAAAACGGCAATTCCGGCAGAGTCATAACCTCGGTATTCAAGGCGTGTAAGCCCGCTTACAAGCACATCGCTTGCATCTCTGTAACCTGAGTATCCAACAATTCCGCACATAGTGTATCTCCTTTAATAATATTTGTAATTTAATAAACCACCCCGTCTGCTCTGCGTAAACCAAAAATATTTTTATTTTTTTAGATTTTTAATAAAAAATAATATTATTTTTTACTTTGGGAGCAGCCACCCCTCCACGGAGGGGAATTTTTCTGCATTGCCGAGGCTTGGGGTTGTTTGGTTGGTTTTTTATGTT
This sequence comes from Oscillospiraceae bacterium, assembly GCA_031262125.1. Classification (GTDB taxonomy): domain Bacteria; phylum Bacillota; class Clostridia; order Oscillospirales; family Acutalibacteraceae; genus JAISII01. The sequence continues at coordinate 14,039 of JAISII010000071.1, forward strand.
TTAATCCTTGTGGTTCGTATTTAGTCTATTGTATGTGCTAACATTCCCCTCCGGGGAGGGGTGGATTCGCTTTAGCGAAGACGGGGTGGTTTGCGACGTAAGTCGCTTCTTGCATCTTGCCTCTGACCTCTTGTCTCTATAAAGGCAAGGCGTAGCCTTGACGGAAGGAGAATAAAAAGAATAAACTAACTTCTCTTAAACGTCGGCACTAAATCTTTTAAAAGCTCCACAACTTTTTCCGAGTCATTCTCTTTTGCTTTACTCATAAGTCGTTCGAGCTTAGACAGCAATTCGGTAGAATCAACATTTATTTGGTTGCCGATAAAAATCTTTTGGTTTTCGGTTGCCTGCAAGCCCTCTTCGTCCATAAGCAGCTCTTCAAACAGTTTTTCGCCGGGGCGTAAGCCTGTGAATTTTATTTTAACCTCGGAGTAAGGCTTTTTGCCGTATAGTTTAATAACATTTTCTGCTAAACTCAAAATTTTAACAGGCTCGCCCATATCCAGCACAAAAATTTCTCCGCCTTTTGCCATTGCACCTGCTTGCAAAACAAGCGACACAGCCTCGGGGATAGTCATAAAAAAGCGGGTAACATCTTTGTGGGTTACGGTAACAGGTCGGCCTGTTTCGATTTGCTTTTTAAACAGCGGTATTACACTGCCGTTGCTGCCCAAAACATTACCAAACCGTGTTGTAACAAACTCGGTGTGTTTGTGGTGCTGGGCTTTGTGCTGAATAACCATTTCGCAGCAGCGTTTGGTTGCTCCCATAACATTGGTGGGGTTAACTGCCTTGTCGGTAGAAATCATAATAAATTTGTCTACGCCATATTGCTCTGCCAGCGACGAAACATTAAAGGTGCCTAAAATATTGTTCTTAACGGCTTCCTCCGGCACGGTTTCCATCAACGGCACGTGCTTGTGTGCAGCGGCATGAAAAACAAGGTTGGGTGAGTAGGTTTTAAAAACCTTCTCCATTTTTGAGTAATCCTGCACAGAGGCAATTATAGTTTCTACATCCAAAGTTTTGCCATAGTCCATTATAAGCTCTTGCTGGATGTCGTATGCACTGTTTTCGTAATTATCAAGAATAATTATTTTTTGGGGGCTGTATTTTGCAATTTGGCGTACAAGCTCCGAGCCGATTGACCCGCCGCCGCCTGTAACAAGGCTTATCTTGCCCGACACAAGCTCCCTAACCTTTTTGTTGTTAAAAGTTACGGGTTCACGCCCTAACAAATCCTCCAGCTTAATGTCCTGAATCTGCGAAATAATGGAGCGATTGTCGGTAAACACAAGCTGGCTGATGTAGGGGATTACACGGATTTTGCAGCCGGTTTCTTTAACTATGTTTAAAATACGGTTTTTTTCTTCGGCTTTTGCCGAGGGGATGCTTAAAATGATGCCCTCGATATTATAGGATTTTACGATTTCTGGAATTTCGCTTGAGTTGCCAATAACACGAATACCCTCAATTTCTAAGCCGAATTTTGAAGAATCATCGTCGACCAAAGCAACAGGGCAAATATCAATATTTTCAACATCTTCGTCCGATGCCGAGTTTTTAAGCTCGGTTAAAATCATACGGGTAGATTTGCCTGCACCAACAATAAGTGTGCGTGTGCCGCCTTGCATAACTTCGGTTTCTATATTTAAAAAAGCACCTCTAAAAATCAAGCGGAATATAATAACCCCTGCGGCAGCAGCAAAAAAGTTAGAAGTAACAAACAGAATGGTTTGTGTTTGTTGCACAAAAGCCTGTAAAAGTGCACAGACAACAATGCCCACAAAAACGCCAAACACGCAAGCACGATAATCTTTAATGTTAAAATACCGCCACATTTTGTTATATGCACCAAAAATAGCCAAAGAACCTGTTGTGATTATGGCATTAAGCAAGGGGAAGACAGGGAAATCAAACCATAAAAAGTTAGTTGGCTGCAAGCCTCCCCAAAGTGGGTTTAACCCGGAAAACTCAAAAAGAAACAAAAGAAAATAGCCCGATTCGAGTATAACTAAAAAATCCGCAATTAAAAGCACTATTTTTCTGAACCTGAAACGTTTCATAACTTTTCCTTTTTTGTAATTAATATATATTCTTTATTATTGATATATTTATACATCAATATTATATAACAAAGTAAAAAACTTGTCAAATAAATTAATATAACCAAAAAGTGTGCATTTTTCGTGTAAAATGACAAACTGCATAAAAGCAAACCTCCGATTTTCATCGGAGGAATATGGTTGCGTTAATTTTCCGTTACGGAATTAAAAACTAATACTGCTGAGCAATGCACCGTTTGAACGTGTCGGCGACATATTCCGCATCTTAATCGGTTATTAAAAAAATATTTTTATATAACCTAAAAAACTTAATATTGTTGTGCAATGCACCGCTTAAAAGTATCTGCCACATATTCTGCATCGGCATCTGTTAATGTGGTGTTAAGCGGTAGCGTAAGCTGGTTTTTGTGCATATTATAAGCATTGGGGAAGTCGGCGATATTAAACCCGTACTTTTTATAAGCTGTAAACATAGGCAGTGGCTTAAAATGCACATTGCAGCTTATGCCGTTTTGTGCCATACGGTTAAAAAATGTGTTTCTAAAGTCCGAATCTTGCCCCAAAAAGCGAACAAAATAGAGATGCCCGCTGCTGCGGTGGTTATCGCTTTTGTGGTTTAAAACTTGAATAGGCAAAGTGGCAAAAGAATTGTTATAAAACTCAATAAGTTGGTGGCGGCGTTCAATCATGCTTTCATAACGCTCAAACTGGGCAAGCCCGACTGCTGCCAAAATATCGGGCATATTACACTTGTACTGGGTGTCTACAACGTCATACTCCCACGATGTGCCACGGTTTTTTTGGTAAGCATCTTTGGTTTGCCCGTGAAGAGAAAACAGCATAAATTGCTTGTACAGCTCATCCGAATTAACAGCTTTATGGTTTTTCCAAACAGCGGCACCGCCCTCGGCAGATGTCATATTTTTAACGGCATGAAAGCTGAAGTTCGTAAAATCGGCAATTTCGCCGCACATTTTACCGTCTTTTTGGGCACCAAACGCATGAGCAGCGTCTGCCATTACAATAACACGCCCAAAACCTTCCTGTATTGCATTAACAGGCTTAAACAAATGCTTTTTGTTTTCTACAGCGGCAAAAACACGGTCATAATCGCACACAATGCCGGCAAGGTCAACGGGGATTATTACCTTTGTTTTTTCATTAATTGCAGCTTCCATTTTGTCATAATCCATTTGGTAGCTGTTTTCTTTGCAATCTATTAAGACAGGTGTGGCCCCCACATGATAAACAATGGAGGCGGTTGCTGTATATGTATAGGCGGGCAGTATTACCTCATCGCCCGGACCAACGCCCAAAACACGCAGGCACATTTCGGCACATGCGGTTTGAGAAGAAAGGCAAACTGCCTTTGCAGCGTTAGAATATTCATAAATTTTTTGCTCGAACAATTTTGTGCGGGGTCCCGTAGTAATCCACCCCGAACGCAAAACTTCGGCTACAGCGTTAATTTCGGCTTCGGTAATATCGGGAGGGGAAAAGGGGATATTCCGCATTGCAGAGGTTTTTTTATTCATAACTTTTCACAACTCTTTTTGTGTAATTTTTTGTTTGGCTTGCATATTTAACCGAATTAGTATATCACTACAAGGCAAAAAATTCAAGCAAAATTTTTAGTTTTTAGCAAAAATCATCAAAAAAACACAAAAAGCAGCGGCAAAATTTTAACCCTTAAACTCGTTTTTAACTGCGGCAAAAGCCTCGTATTTGTTTTTGGTAGCCATACCGCCACGCAAATGCCGCTCTGCTTTATTAACCTCAAGCACATCCTTAACCTCGTTAAACAAGCCGAAGTTTATCTTCATAAGCCGCTGGCTAACATCTTTATGTACCGTGCTTTTACTTACATCAAATTGCTTTGCAGTGCTTCGCACGGTTGCTTTATTTTCTACTATATATTCTCCAAGCTTTACAGCACGTTCTTCTACAATACCTTTCACACAACAACCTCCTATGCTTTTTGCTTATACATAGTTAAAAGTATGCGAGCATATGGAAAAATATTCTATTGAAGTTTTTTATCAAAAAAGAAAAAGGTATTGAAATGTGCAAACGAATATGCTAAAATAATTTTAATATTAAATATTGTTAACTGAGGATGGTAATTGATTATGAAACACAGGCAGAAAATTTTAAGCATTATTTTAACGGTTGTTATACTTATAACATCTTTTGCAACTTTGGGTTTGGCGGCAAATGCGGATTCAACGGTCTATACTCGTGATGTTGCAAAGCAATATTCGCAAGGGTATGCAGCAATTGTTAACGGCATAAAAAATCTTTCTAAAGAAATTAATGTTTCGTTTGCAAAAATACCCTATACCCCGGGCGTTAACTCAAACCAGCAAGCAATTGGTTTATTGTTTTCGGCTGTAGACGATTGCAACCCCGAGTTTTTTTATTTATCTAACAGCTATAGTTTATCATATATGGAAGACCCTGCAACCGGAAGATATATTGTTTACGCCTTTAAGCCGAATTACACTTTTACCGCACAGCAAGTTGCATCAATGCAGGCACAAATTAACACAGTGGTAGACGATATTATTAAACTGACTGCTTTTGGGCAAACACAGCTCGAAAAAATAATGATTGTACAAGAAGAAATTTTAAGAATTGCAGACTACAGCGACCCTATACCAAACCCTCCCGATGTTGCTTACACAATGTATGGTATTTTAGTTAACGGCAGCGGTGTTTGCGAGGGTTATACTCATGCGTTAAACTACATTTTGGGTAAAATCGGCATAGAAACAGCATATGCCCCAAGCAACGATATGGGGCACGCTTGGAGCATGATTAAACTCGATGGGCAATGGTACCATTGCGACCTTACTTGGAACGACCCTACAGGTCCGGTTGCATACGGCGATTTTTATCATAACTATTTGTTAAAAAGCGACAGTGCATTTTCTAAAGCAATTGCCGGTAACGCACACTACAATTGGGAAGATGTGCCCGCTGCAAACAGCAACAATTACGACAGTGCTTTTTGGAACGATGTAGAGAGCCGAATTATTGCCGTTGGCGGTAACTGGTATTATTCGGATGGATATGAACTTTATAAAAGTAAGGTTTCGGGAGGGTCGAGAACCTCGGTTTACAATTCTAACGCAGAATGGCATTATTATTCCGATGGAACCGGTACCGTAGATGCCGGCTATATGCGTACTGCTTGGAATGGTAACATTATTTATTTTAACGATAACACAAAGGTGTATGCCTATAATGTGCAAACAGGCACAAAAACCACAGTTTATACGGCAAGCGGCGGCAACCAAATTTTTGGCATAGGCATTAAAAACGGCAAGCTGTACGGTGATATTAAAAAAGGGTATCAGTCTTCAAAAAATATTGTAACGCTGTTAAGTTCTTTGCCGGCTGTTGAGTACCCGACCCCCGCACCGTCCGCAACAACAACCGAAGCCCCAACCGAGACAACAACTGAACAGCCAACAACAGTAATTGTTACCACTGTCCCTGTAGTAACCACTACAGTACCTGTAGAAACTACTACCGAAACCATAACCGAAGCACCAACCACAGAAGATGCAGGCTTTAACTACCTTTTGGGCGATGTTGACGGAGATTTTCAAGTTAATATTGCAGACGTTACCCATTTGCAGAAAATTTTGGCAAGCTTAGAACCCAGAACCCCCTACAATATGCTTTCTGCCGATGCAGACGGAGATGGCGTTGTTGCAATTGGCGATGCGACTGAAATTCAAAAGTTTTTGGCACAGCTGCTTAGTGAAGATACTTTAATAAACACCATACAGCGTTGCAACTTAATTGTTGCACAATAGTTAATATTGGTTTTTATACAACAAAAACAGCCCCGAGCGTTAAACTCGGGGCTTTGATATTTTAAAAAAATTTTAAATTATTTTCTAATAAGTTTGTCTAAAGTTTTTTTCGCCTTAGAGGCATCAAGTGCCGCCGCAGCAAGCAAAAACAAAACGCCCGACGCTGCGGCTTGCCCTGCATTTTCGGGGATTTTGCTTAAAGCCAAGGCAAACGACTGTGCCGTGCCGTTATGGTACAGCACAAGCTCTAACACGAACTCGGCGGCAGAATAGCCCGCAATGGTTATTAGCCCCGAGGGGATGAGCATTAGCGAGTTGCGGGTGGTTAGCAGCCGGTTTTTTTTTGAGGAGAACAGCGAAGCGTTTGCGGCTTTTATGATTATTGTAAAAATTATAAAGTGGGGGTAGCCCGCCATTAAATCTGCCAAACCTGCCCCAATAGAAGCGGCGGCAATTGCATATGGCGTTGGCAAAAAGCAGGCAGCAAGATAAATCAGTGTGTCGCCCAAATGCACATATCCGTTTGCCGAGAGTTTTATAGACACGAACATCGTGGTAACGGTTATCATAGCGGCAAACATTGCCGTAATTGCTATGGAAGTTATTTTTTCTCTTTTCATAATATTGGGATTATAGCACAGTTTTTGCTAAGGTTCAAGAGAGTTTTAAAAATTATT
>JAISII010000061.1 GCA_031262125.1 Oscillospiraceae bacterium
AAAAGCGAATTTACCCGCAGCGGCGATATGGTATGCTATACTGTTAAGGCAGACGGCTTTTTGTACAATATGGTGAGAATTATTGTCGGCACGTTGCTTGGTGTGCAGCAGGGGCGGTTTGCCCCGGAGGATATTGGCAATATTATTAATAAGTGCGACCGAAAATTTGCAGGGGCTACAGCACCTGCTTGTGGTTTATACTTGGAAGAAGTTAATTATGATATTTGATTTTTTAATAAAAAATTATTATTGAAAACAAGGTTTTATTCGATGAAAAAACAAAAAGCAAAAAGGTATAATCAAAAAAACAGAGCCGAGGAATTTTTAAGCTACGAAGAGCTTCCTTTGGAAAATTATGAAAAGGATGTCCCTAAAATTAGCAAGTTCCCCGTAAAAAGGCTGATAGCCGCAGCGGTAATAATTCTGCTGTGCTTCGGCATTGTTTTTGCGTTTTATAACCGAGATAAACTCTCGCCCGAGAATATTGGCAACTGGTTCAACTACGAGCTTTTAGGCAAAGCACAAGGGGAAGGTTACCCCTCGACAATTTCGGGCACCAACCTCTCGGCGGGCAATATTGATATGATAGACAACTATTTGGTCTATGCTTCAAACACTTCCTGCGTTACGCTAAGCTCTAGTGCATACCAAATTGCCAACAGGCAAATAACCTACAGCCAGCCTGTGCTAAAAACCTCGGGCAACCGTATGCTTGTGTATGCTTTGGGCGAAAAAAGCTATATGGTTAACACCATAAATAACCAAGAACACGCAGGCAGTTTAGGCGGAGAGATTTTTTGTGCCGACATTAACAAAAACGGAGAAACAGGCTTTGTAACCGAAACCGACGGCTATTTTTGCAAGTTCAGCTATCTTAACGATTTGCACAAAGAAAAATACACCTATTCGTTCTCGGAGTATTTTATTAATTCGGTAAAGATAAATAATGCAGGCAATACGGCGGTTTTGGGCGGCGTTTCGGCAAAGGAAGCCCAAGGCAAAATGGGGCTTTATGTTTTAGATTTTTACAGCGACAAGCCAAAGAAAATTTTCGAGTACCCCTCCGACGTTGTGTTGGATATTGATTTTGTTACCGATAATATTGCTGTTGTGGTTGCAAAAAATTCGCTGTTTTTTATCAATACTTCTAACGGAGAAATCACTCAGCACAGCTATAATAAACTACAGCTTACCGCCTATAATATTAATCAAGAAACAGGCTGTACAGTGCTTTCGCTATCCCGCAGCGGCGACGGACGCAATTGCGACGTGCTTTATTATAACCAAGGCGGCGAATTGGTAAACACGATTAAAACCGATATTTCGGTAAGTTCGCTTAGCGTTTATAAAGACCGAATTGCACTTTTGCAAAACGAAACTGCAACTCTCTATAACAAAGAGGGCGAAAACTTGGGTGCTGCCCAAACAGGCAAAGATGCTCGGGCAATATTGCTAAGCGGCAGTAATCAAGCCTATGTTTTGGGCGTGAGCGAAATAAGGACGGCTGAGTTTAAATAAACAAAAAAAGAGGAAGATACAAATGGGACTGTTTTCTAAAATTAAAGACGGATTAAAAAAAACCAGAGATTCGGTTTTTGGGCAGATAGATTCTGTTTTAAAGAGCTTTACAAAAATAGACGACGAGCTTTTTGAGGAGCTGGAGGAAATTTTGGTTATGGGCGACGTAGGTGTTGCTACGGCTTCAAAGTTGTGTGATGAGCTTAAAGCACAGGTTAAAAAGCAAGGCATAACCGAGCCGATTCAAATCCGAGATTTATTAATAGAGAGTATAAAAGAGCTGCTGCAAGGCGGCAACGAGCTGTGCATAAGCACAAAACCTTCAATAATTTTGGTTATTGGCGTTAACGGCGTTGGCAAAACCACGTCGATAGGCAAAATTGCCGGGCAACTGACCAAAAGCGGCAAAAAAGTTTTGCTTGCGGCCGCCGATACCTTCCGTGCGGCAGCAATTGAACAGCTTGAAATTTGGGCACAACGCAGCGGTGCGGATATTATAAAACAGGGCGAAGGCTCCGACCCGGCGGCGGTGGTTTTTGATGCTATAGCTTCGGGCAAAGCAAAGGGCTACGACGTTATAATTTGCGATACCGCAGGGCGGCTGCACAACAAAAAACACCTTATGGACGAGCTTAGCAAAATCAACCGGATCATCGACCGAGAGTTGCCCAATGCCGACAAAGAGGTTTTGCTTGTGCTGGATGCCACCACAGGGCAAAACGCCGTCAACCAAGCACAGCAGTTTAAAGAAACAGCTGGCATAACCGGCATTGTGCTAACCAAGCTGGACGGCACAGCCAAGGGCGGCATTGTGCTTGCAATTAAAGATGGTATGGGCATACCCGTAAAATTTGCGGGCGTAGGCGAACAGCTTGACGATTTGCAGCCCTTTGACCCCGAGGATTTTGCAAACGCTCTTTTTGAAGCTTAATTTTGGAATATAATTTTTAAGGAAAACAAACTGAAAATGAAATTTGTAATTGCAACAAACAACCAAAAAAAGCTTGCCGAGCTAAGCCGCATTTTGCAGCCGCTGGGGGTAGAAGCATACACCGCAGCACAGCTTGGTTTTGCTTTAGAAGATGTTGAAGAAACGGGCAGCACCTTTGCCGAGAACGCTTTTTTAAAAGCAGACGCCGCATGCAGGCTGACGGGTTTGCCTGCCATAGCTGATGATTCGGGGCTTTGTGTGGATGCCTTGAACGGTGAACCGGGCGTGTTTTCGGCACGTTATGCAGGTGAGGGTGCAACCGACGATGAAAAAATTGCGTTGCTGCTTAAAAATTTGCAAGATGTGCCGCCGCAAAACCGCACTGCACATTTTGCCTGTGCTGTTGCTTGCGTGTTCCCAAACGGTGAGGTAATAACCGCCTTTGGGCAGTGCAACGGCAACATTGCTTTTGCAAAAACAGGCAACGGCGGCTTTGGCTACGACCCTGTGTTTATGCTGGGCGAAAATTCGTTTGCACAACTGTCGGCAGAGGAAAAAGACAAACTAAGCCACCGTGGCAACGCACTGCGGCAGTTTAAGGCAAAGCTGCAAGATTATTTAGATAAAACTTAATACATAAAAAACAGAAATAATAAAAATTTTTTAGGAGATTACAATGCTAACAAGTAAACAACGTGCATTTTTACGCAGCCTTGCAAACAGTGCCGATACTATTTTAATGGTAGGTAAGGGGGGCATTGGTGAGCAAATAATAAAACAAGCCGACGATGCCTTAACGGCACGAGAACTGATTAAAGGCAAAGTGCTTGAAAGCACGGGAGAAACACCCCGAACGGTTGCCGAACAAATTGCCGAGAGTACAAACGCCGAAGTGGTGCAGGTAATAGGCTCAAAATTTGTGCTGTACCGCAAAAACACCAAAGACCCGCAAATAAAATTGCCGAAGTAGGGGTTAACAAAAAATGCACTTTTTCTCCTTCCGTCAAGGCTGACGCCTTGCCACCTCCCTCTAAGAGGGAGGCTTTCGAGTACAAACCAAAAAGTCTCCCTCTCAGAGGGGGATGTCGGCGAAAGCCGACAGGGGGAGAAAAAAGAAAATCTTGCTTCTAGCCTCTGACCTCTTGTCTCTAGATGGACAGGGGGAGAAAAAGAGCTGTAAAATTTTAAAGGAACTAAAAAATGTGCAAACAAAAAATTGCGATTTTCGGCGGCAGCTTTAACCCGGTGCACATTGGGCATATTCAGGCGGCACAGCTTGTTTTGGCACAGCTAAAAGATGTTGACGAGGTCTGGCTTGTGCCTGCAGCAAAACCGCCGCACAAACCCGATGCGAACCTTGCCCCGGCAAAACACCGGCTTGCAATGCTGCAGCTTGCCGCAAAGGGTTGCCCAAATGTTAAGGTTAGCGATATTGAAATTAACAAGCCCGGCAACAGCTATACTTACCAAACTTTGCTGCTGCTGCAAAAGCAATACCCAAATCTTAGTTTTTGCTTAATTATGGGGGCAGATATGTTCTTGACATTGCAAACGTGGAAAAAGCCGGAAGTTATTTCAAACATTGCCGAAATTGCGGTTGTGCCAAGGCAGGGTGCAAACACCGGGCAGCTAACAGAGCAAGCGGCTTTTTTGGCAAAAACCTATGGCACAAGGTCTGCAATTTTAAATTGCGGTGTTGCCGATATTTCTTCCACCGAGCTGCGGGCAATGCTTGCAAACTCGCCAAACAATGCAAAGCCTTTTTTAAACGAAGAAGTTTATGACTATATAGCAGAAAATTCGGTTTATTAACAGCAAGCTTGCAGCGGAAAATATTTTTTTGGAGCGGGTGGCTATGGATTTTGAATATTACAAAAAATTGGCAGAAGCAAAAATGGGCGGCAAGCGGTTTCTTCATTCCCTTATGGTGGCAGAAGAAGCCGAAAACTTGGCAAAGCGTTACCACGGCGATATCGACAAGGCAAAGCTTGCGGGCATCCTCCACGATATTACAAAAGAGGCGAGTCTGCCCGAGCAATTGCATTTGATTAAAAAGTATGATATAATACTGGACGATGTTGAAAAAAACGCAAAAACCCTGCTCCATGCCATAACAGGCAGTGCATATGTTTTTGGCGAGCTTAAAATAAACGACACCGACATTAAAAACGCCATACGCTACCACACAACGGGGCGGGCGGGGATGTCGCTGTTAGAAAAAATTATTTTTGTCGCCGATTTTACAAGTGCCGAGCGTGAGTATGATGGAGTAGACATAATGCGTGGGCTTGCAAAACAATCTTTAGAAAAGGCAATGCTTTTCGGCGTTTCGTTTTCTATAAACGATTTAATACGGCGGGGTATGCCGGTGCATAGCAACGCAATAAATTTATATAACGAGCTGGTAAGCGGCAAAAAATTTACTGTTTAATTTTGAGATAGATATAAAGTAAAATATATCGTAAAATATTACGCAAGATTTTAATTAAAATTTTACTTAAAATAACACATAAGCTAAAAAGCAAAAAAGAACGGAGATTTTAAATTTGACTACACTACAACAGGCAACAATGGCGGCAAAAATCCTAAGCGATAAAAAAGCAGGGGATGTTAAGGTAATTGAAATTACCGATATTACGGCG
>JAISII010000134.1 GCA_031262125.1 Oscillospiraceae bacterium
TCAATAACTGCTGCCTGCTCGGGGTATTTTGCATCAAACTCGGCATGCACAGCGTCATAAATCGGCTTCAGGCGGGCGTCACGCACGGTTTTGTCGTCGGTGTCCAGTGCTGCTTTAACGTCGGTCTCGGCAAAATTATAAATTGCGTCAAACATTTCGGCAGCCGGTTCTGTGCTTTCAAAAGCAATTTTTTCTTTGCCTATTTCGGCTTGAATTGATTTAATAAACTCGATGATTTTTTGGTTTTCTTCGTGACCAAAGATGATTGCGTTGTACATTTCGGTATCGGTAACGCAGTCGGCACCTGCTTCAATCATCGCAATACGGTCGCTTGTAGAGGCAACGGTTGTGCTCATGCGAGAAACAGCTCTTTGTTCGGCAGTTGGGTTAATAACATACTCGCCGTCAACCATACCAACCGAAATGCCCGAAATCGGACCTTTCCACGGAATATCGGAAATTGTAATCGCAATCGAAGTGCCAATCATAGCGGCAATTTCGGGGCTGCAATCTTCGTCAACGCTCATAACCGTACAAACAACCGAAACATCGTTACGCATATCCTTAGGGAACAGCGGGCGAATAGGGCGGTCGATAACACGGCTTGTTAAAATTGCTTTGTCCGAGGGTCTGCCCTCACGGCGTTGGAAGCTGCCGGGTATTTTGCCCACCGAATACAGTTTTTCCTCATAATCAACCGATAAGGGGAAAAAGTCGATGCCGTCACGGGGTTTTGCCGACATTGTTACGGCAACCTGCACTGTTGTTTCGCCGTACCTAACAAGGCAAGAGCCGTTTGCAAGCTGTGCCATTTTGCCTGTTTCGATAATCAGGGGGCGGCCTGCAAATTCTGTTTCAAACACTTTGAAACTGTCAAATGTTTTTTGCATAGTAAAAAAATCCTTCTTTCGTTTTTTAGTGCGTAGCAAAACGCTTACGCTTATTTAAAGGATTTTCCGATATGTTTAGCAATAAAATCAGCCGATGTTTGCTGCCCTTTTTATAATTAAAGCAGCGTACACAGGTTCATTTTACCGCTAAGAACACAACAGAAAACCCGATAAAGCAAATAAAGTGCAATTTGAATGTGTTTTAAGGCAAAACACAAACCAAATCTTTTGTTTGCAATAAAGTTTTCAAGGGCGGAAAAATTCCGCCCTTTTTTAATTGATTATTTACGGATGCCCAAGCGAGCAATGATTGAACGATAACGCTCAATGTCTACCTTAATAAGGTAGTTAAGCAGGCTTCTTCTTGCACCAACCATTTTCAAAAGTCCACGGCGGCTGTGATGATCCTTCTTGTGGGTTTTGAGATGTTCGGTTAAATCGTTAATGCGTTTTGTAAGCAATGCGATTTGAACCTCGGGCGAGCCTGTGTCGCCTTCGGCTTTTGCGTATTCGGCAATTATTGCCTGTTTTTCGTCTTTGAGTAACATTGTTTATGTTCCACCTTTTTTTAATTTTGCCCTAAGCAATTACAGTAAGCGGATGGTGAATTGCCGCCGTAGTGGCGGCTTTAGCCGCAAACCGAAAAAGGGGCTTTGCCTTTTGCAAAAGCTTGATTTTTACTCTTGCTTAATTAGTTTACCACAAAAAATGTGGTTTGTAAAGTTTTTGTAAGATTTTTTTGTGCCAAAGGCACTTTTTTCGTTACAAACCTTTAAAAAAGACCTTTAATTTTGTTCTCGGTTCAAAGCGAACGCATAATTTAAAGCCTGTTGTGCCAAAGGCACTTTTTTGCAAAGCAGCCCCGCCGTTTTTTGGCAGGGCTGTTGTTATATAGTAGTTTAATTATTTTTTAGAGCTTTGCTTTGCAGCCTGTGCATTATTGTAAAGCCTAAATGCAGCCACCGTCGCCAAACCAACCGCCGAGAACATTGCAAGCAACACAAACAGCAAAAGGTTTGCACTGTCGCCTGTTTTGGGGCTCGTGGGCATGTCGGGTTCTGTCGTTGTTTGAACAGGCACGGTTGTTGCCGAGGGTACGATTGTGGTTTCGGATTCGGCGATTTCGGATTCTGTTATCGCTTCGGGTGTTGGTGTTGTTTCGGGTTCTGTAGTTGGTTGGGGCTCAGTTGTTGGTTGGGGTTCTGTTGTCGTTTCTGCCCCTGTTGTTTGCAGCTCTGTTGTAGCTTCGGGTACCGCTGTAGTTTCGGGTGGTGTTGTTATAACTGCCCTGCCGCTAACAGCGGGGATGTTAAAATAAGCCGTTAAAGTTTCGCTGTAGGTCGTAACCGGGTTTTCGGGGTTTTGTGAAGATTCGGATATTTCCTGCACGATATAATTAAGGTAGGTTACACCGTTTGTTGCAACGGTGGCAGTGGGGTTGCTCATTGCAATTGTGTTAAGCTTAACCCTGTATTTAAGGTTATAAACTGTGCTGCCGTCTTTATCGGTTGTGCTGGCAGCGTTCCAAAGGTTCCACCTTAATGTGTTGCTTCCAAAACTCAAATAATTTAAGCCCGAAAGGTCGCTTAGTACATCATCATTTTGGTCAAGCATACCTAAAAACTCAACATTTGCACCCATTGGGTCAATAACCCGCCATGCGTTTGCAATACGAGTAATCCTCTGCACAATTGCTTCAAAAGCCTCTGACAAAGCGTTGCCGTCGCCTACAATGTAACCGCAGCCGTCGTTAATCTGCTCGCCTGTTTGGGAGTTAAACTCTGCCGCACCGTTTGTGGCAGCTTCGAGCAACCATTTTAGCTGCTCTCGGTCTACTGTATAGCCGATTGTGTAAAGGGTAACCTCTGCCCTGTCGTGCAGAACTTTTGCTGCTGCCTCGGCGTTTTGCTGTGCCTGAGCATTTTGCGATTGAGTAGTTGATGCACCAAAGCCCATATCCATAGCTACCTGAACCTGACCGTCGGTAAGGAAGATTACGTTAAACTCAGCAATATTTGCGTTTGCAGCTTCCATTTCGTCAATTAAGTCCGACGCTGTTGTTAGTGCTGGGGCAGGGTTTGTCCAGTTGCCTAAATAGCGGTCTAAATCTAAAACATAGTTTTTAACAGCGGTTTTATTTGCACTGTCGGTGCCGTCGGTATTATTGGCAATGTTAACCCACTTTTGCCCCGCAATTATGTTGTCGGTTGCATTGTCGGAATTTTGATTGAAAGTGATAAGCGAGAAATATTTGTCGCCGGTGCCGTCTGCATAAGTGTCAACAAATTCTAAAGCCGATTGCTGTGCAAAATGCAGGCGTTGCTCATTTGTGGGCACACCGCTTTGCTGCGTGCCGTCAAGGTTATACCGCATCGAGGTGCTGGTATCAAAAATTAAAATGGTGTACGATGCCGCCGAAGCGTCAAGCAAATTCGGGTTTGTTTTCCATTCCTGAAAATCCTGAGATGCTTTAACTTTCAGTTCGATGTCAAAAACATTGTCGGCATCTGTGCCACTTATGCTTTTTTGCACTGTAATCAGTTCATCATCTGTTTGGAAAATAGCGGCATCCGGTGTGGCAATAGGATTTCCTGTTATTGTGCCGTCGGTTTGGCTTACCGCATAGTAACCCTCAATTTGCCCTGCACTTGAAATGCTTGCCGAAGAAGCGGAAAAAATTGTTATTCCTGCAAGGGTTGAGAGAGTTATTGCAACAACCATTGCAACATAAACCCCTTTTGTAATTGTGTGCTTTGCTTTTTTGAACATTAATGTGTTCTCCCTTCAAACCTTTAAAAACAATTGCCCTTGTTTTGCCTTTTTTATGCAAATTCACGCTATTTCAACGCTTTATTGCATTGGGCAACAGCCATATACCTCAAAATTTGTTTTAAAGCCTTTGCGTAAACTCGTAATTTCTTACGGCAGCTTATAATAGCAAAAAATGTTGAGGTTGTAAACGGTTTCGCACAAGTTTTTGTGTGTAACTTAAACCATTTTTGTTACTATTTACCATAATTACGAGCAAAAACGGCATATTTGTGTTTTTTTTGGCATAACTTGTAACAAAACACTTGACATATGGTTTGAAAAGAGTATAATAACTAATATTAAAGGCAACGGAGCTTTAAACGCACCGCTGCCTTTTTGTATTTTCATTTTTGTTTTGCTATAGTGCCACCGACACGGGGTTATGGTTTGCATAATAAACATAGCTGCCAAAGCCTGCCTTTTGCAGGCAAGCCGCAGCCGCCTCAAACCCCTGCCCTATTGTGCCGAAAACGTGCGAGTCGCTGCCTAAGGTTACATATTTGCCGCCAAGGCGGTAAAACAGCCGCACAATTTCTTCATCCGGCAAAAACGTGCCGTAATCCCTAAACAGCTCCGAGGTGTTAACCTCAAGTGCTTTGCCCCGTATTGCCAACGTATGCAAAATTCGGGCTATTGCGACGCCATTGCTTTTCAGTGCATCTACCCTAACACCGGTATCCCTGAAGATATACCTAAGCGGGTATGTCAAATGTGCAAGGCTGTCAAACTCGGCATTTTGTGCTGTGGTTAAAACCTGTGCAAAATAGCCCTCCAGCACTTGGCTGTAATCGGTCTTTGAAAAATCAATATAATAATATTCGTTGCCATTTATGTCTGCATGAACCGAAGCAAGCACAAAATCGGTTTCTCCATAGCTTGCAACATGGTTTGCTGTTTGTTTGCTCAGGCAAGGCTGCCCAAACTCAATCCCCTTAAAAATTTGCAACTTGTTTACATATTTTGCCTGTGCCGCTGCAATCTCTTTAAACGATTGCGGGATTAAAACATCCGAGTTGCCGAACTCATAAGCATCACTGCCGACACCATAGCTTTCAATATGGTCGGTTATGGTTATGCCACAAACGCCTTTTAAAATTGCACTTTGGCAAATTTCATCAACCGTGCTTTTGGCATCGAGGGAGTTTTTGCTGTGGATATGGGTGTCGTAAATTTTCATTTGTAACCTCTTGTTAGTTTTAAAACTAATTCTTTTGGCTAATTATACAATATTTTTTTAAATTTGCATAGCTTTTTTACTTTACTTTTTAAATTTAAAGGAGTAAAATGTTACTTAAAAGTTTGGTTTATTAGTACCGCCGCCTACGGCGGGGTACGCTGGGGTTACTTTACAATTTAAATTTTAAGAAGCAAAATACTACCAAAACAAAAAAAGAGAGGCAATTATGAGAGCGGTTATTACAGTTATAGGAAAAGACAGCGTAGGCATTTTAAGCAAGGTTTCTACCACTTGTGCCGATTGCGGAGTAAACATAATTGAAGTTACACAAAG
>JAISII010000048.1 GCA_031262125.1 Oscillospiraceae bacterium
GATTTAATATTTGGCACAGTCTCACCTCCATATTGTAAGATTCACATAACGTAATACTCATTTTAACATTTATTTTTATAAAAATCAAGTGTTTATTTGGTTTTTTTATTGTAAAAACCATTTTTTTATGTATAATTAAATAAAAACACTATATATTGTGGCATTAACATATGGTCTAATACTATAAAATCGGCAAAACTCATATATTTTTAAAAAGAGCGGAGCATAAAGCCGCACAAAAAAAGGAGAATGAGAAAGTTATGGGTATGGGAGAACTTTTGCTTATTGCAGCAGGGCTTGCAATGGACGCCTTTGCGGTGGCAATTGGCAAGGGCTTGAATATGAGAAGAATAAATTATAAGCATTGTGCACTGATAGCACTGTTTTTTGGAGTGTTCCAAGGGCTTATGCCGCTTATCGGTTGGGTGTTGGGCACACAGTTTGCAGCTTACATACAACCAATCGACCATTGGGTTGCGTTTGTGCTTTTGGGCTTTATCGGCGGCAAAATGCTGTGGGAAGCCTTTAGGGGAGAAGATGAAGACAAAACCGACAACCTCGACGAGTTGAATATTAAAGAACTTTTGGTTTTGTCGGTTGCAACCAGCATAGATGCTTTAGCGGCGGGTATATCGTTTGCGTTGCTGCTGAACAATGGGCAAATTGCATATGCGGTAATCATAATTGGAGTGGTTACATTTTTACTGTCGTTTGCCGGGGTTATTATAGGTAATAATTTTGGCAGCCGCTTTAAAAAAAGTGCAGAAGTTGCAGGCGGTTGCATTTTAATTTTAATGGGTGCAAAGATTTTAATTGAACATTTGTTGTTTTAACATACATTTGATAAAATATCCCCCGCATTTGTTCTTAATTTGTTAACAATTTAAGAACAAATAATGTTATAATTATATTAATTAGCAATTGTATAACAATTGCCAAAAATTTAAGAGGTATTTTTACAAAAGAAAGAAGGAAAAAATCAATGAAAACCACAAAAAAACTGCTAAGTTTGCTTTTAGCTGTAATTTTGGGCGTAACCGCATTTTCGGGCTTAACTTCTGTATTTGCTGCCGAAGAAGATGCAACCCAATATGTGTACGGCGATGCGAATATGGACGGCAGAGTATCAATTGAAGATGTAACAGCAATACAAAGCCATCTTGCTCAGTTAACAATATTTAACAGGGACGCCGAAAATCTGGCGGATGTTGACGGTGCATATGGTGTAAACATAGTAGACGCTACTGTGTTGCAAAAATATCTTGCCCACATTGACGGTAACGACCGAATTGGCGATACATATAATCCGGAAGATGCTATTCCCTCCGCAGAGATTTTTACACCGGCAATCCCGTTTGCTACAACAAGTGCACTTTATGCCCACGGTGTAGCATATGACGAAGATGAAACGCAGGATGCTTGGACAAAATGGGAACAATTCAGCAATGCTTATTATTTCTTCTTGCCCACTTCGGCAAACAAAAAATTTGTAGAAATCTACAATGGCTATGGTTCTAATGTAAAAATAAACGGCATAACAATTCCTGCTAAAAAAAGCCGTTACATACCCTACACAGCAAATACCGAAATTGCGGTTAGCGGTGCCAAAAGCTGCACATTACGCATAAAAACATCCTCCACCGAGGGTGCAATGTATTTTAATACACTTAACGAGGCAGACCAATACGACGCAAATGAGTTTAAACTGGTTAGCGAAAGCGGAGACAAATCTTACAGCACTTCCGGTAACTATGTGCTTGCAGATGAAGATGGTCTTTTGCAAACCGGTACCGTTAAAAAGTTTAAGGGCCGTGGCAACACAACGTGGCAGAAGGCTAAAAAACCTTTCAACGTTAATTTTGACGATACAGTTAAGTTTAACGGGCTTGAAGGCAAAAAGTTCAGCTTGCTGGCAAATTATCAAGACTCTTCAAACTTGCGTAACCGTCTAATTTATGATATGGCAGATGAGCTTGGTTTGCAATATTCTCCCGACTCTCGATTTATTGATTTTTATGTTAACGGCAATTACGAGGGCACATATCAGATGAGCGACAAGGTAGAAATGGGCAAAAAACACCTTGTAGCATATGAAGATAACGCAAGCGAAACCGTTACCTCAAACTTTAACTTCCTCATCGAGCTTGGCATTTATGCCGAAGACGAAATTTGTGTATCAACCAGTCGTGGCAGCTACGGCCAGCTTAAAAACCCCGAATCCGACGCTTCTACCCCCGACGGTGCAGCACAGCTCCAGTTTATTAAGCAAAAATTCCAACAGCTTGAGGATGCACTTTATTCGAAGAATTTAACAACACTTGCACAAATTGCAGATGTAGATTCTTTTGCAAAAATGTACCTTATTAACGAATTTGTTAAAAATGTAGACGGCGGCAACTACAGCACATTCTTTGCTTATAATGCTTCTACAGATAAATTTATGGCAACACCTGTTTGGGACTTTGACTGTTCTATTGGCAACCTGAATGATGGTGCAGCACGTGTATCGATTGAAAAACCCGACGGCTTCTACACAAAGGAACTTGCAGACATGGCCGGTGATGTAAACTGGCTGGCAAAATTCTTGCAAGCTTCGGGTGCCGAAGCAAGAGTAGCTGCAATTTATAAAGAAAAATTCCCCGGGATTATGAACGTGTTAAACGGTAACGCCGAGTCGACAAACGGACATCTTAAATCCATTGCCGAATATGAAGCACTGCTTACCGATGCTATGGCAATGAACTATAAAATGTGGCCATATGCAGCCGAAGGCAGCTGGGCAGCAGGTCCTGTAGGTCAAGAGATTGGCGATTCGTTCAACTGGATACCCGACCAGACCAACCTTGCATTTATTAACTCGAATTTGTCAACAACAAACAAAACTTACAGCGAAAACTTAAGCGGTTCGATTAAGTTTATTAAGGATTGGCTGAATTCCCGTTATAACTGGCTGAATAATTATTACTCAAAGTATTAATAAACTCAGCATAATTTAAAAATAATAAAAATCCCTCGGTTTATTTATAAATCGGGGGATTTATGTTTGAGGCTTTTAATTTGTAAAAAGTTTTTGAATTTTTAACAAATTTTAAAAAATATACTGTATAATTAAACTAATTTAAAAAGCTGATTAAGAGATTATTATAGAAAGAAGGAAATACAAATGAAAACCACAAAAAAATTGCTGAGTTTGCTTTTGGCAATTATGGTTGTTGCAACGTCGTTTGCAGGCCTAACTTCGGCATTTGCCGCCGAACAAACAAAGCAATATGTTTACGGCGATGCAGATATGGACGGCAGCGTAACAATTGCGGATGTAACCGCCATACAAAAACATCTGGCAGTTATAGATGAACTTGGTGAGGACGCAGCTGTTTTAGCCGATGTTGACGATACTGTCGGCGTAAGCGTTGCAGATGCAACCACCATACAAAAACACCTTGCACAAATGAATTTGAACAGCAGGATTGGCGAACCGTATGAGTCGCAAGACACTATTCTTACAGAAGATGTGCTTACACCTGCAATACCATTTGCTACCACAACGGCACTTTATGCCCACGGTGTAGCTTACAATGGTGATGCTACGCACGAAGCTTGGGCAAAATGGGAAGAGTTTGAAGATGCTTTTTACTTGTTTTTGCCCACATCTGCAAATAAAAATTTTGTAGAGATTTATAATGGTTTTAATAACGATGTAACAATAGACGGCAAAACAATTCCCCCGCAAAAAAGCCGCTATATCGCATATGAAACCAATGCTGCAATGTCGGTTAGCGGGGCTGTAAATGCAACGCTGAAAATAATGACATCTAACACCGAGGGTGCACTGTACTTTAATACTCTTAATTCATCTTCGCAGTACGATGCTAACGAGTTTAAACTTGTAAACGAAAGCGAGGAGAAAACCTACAGTACCTCCGGCACGTTTGTGCTTGCCGACAAAACCGGCTTTTTGCAAAGCGGCGATGTTAAAAAGTTTAAGGGTCGAGGCAACTCAACATGGGGCAAGAATAAAAAACCGTATAACATTAATTTTAACGATACTATAGACTTAAACGGGCTTGCCGGCAAAAAGTTCAGTATGCTGGCTAATTATCAAGATTCGTCGTTTGTGCGTAACCGTGTGCTTTATGATATGGCGGATGAGATTGGACTGCCGTATTCGCCCGATTCTCGCTTTATTGATTTTTATGTAAACGGCAATTACGAGGGTACATATCAGCTAAGTGATAAGGTAGAGATGGGCAAAAAACACCTTGTTGCACTTGAAGATAACGCAAGCGATGCCGTTACCGAGAACTTTAACTTCCTTATAGAACTGGGCAACTATGCCGATGATGAAATTTGTGTAAAAACCGATAGAGGCAGCTTTGGGCAGCTTAAAAACCCTGAGTCCGATTCTTCAACCTCTGCGGGCAGAGCACAGCTGAGGTTTATTTCGGCAAAATTTCAAGAGCTTGAGGATGCATTATTCTCGAAGGATTTAACAAAACTTGCACAAATTGCCGATGTTGATTCTTTTGCTAAAATGTACCTTATTAACGAGTTCTCTAAAAATGTAGACGGCGGCAACTACAGCACATTTTTCACCTATAACGCCGAGGAGGATATATTTATTGCAACCCCTGTTTGGGATTTTGACTGTGCTATCGGCAACCTGTATGATAAGGCAGCACGTCAGAAGATTGAAAAACCGACCAATTTTTACACTAAGCATCTTGCAAGCTCGGGTGGCAACATAAACTGGCTGGCAAAGTTCTTGCAAGCCCCGGGTGCAGAGGCAAGAGTAGCAGCGATTTATAAAGAAACCTTCCCCAATGTTATGAAAGTTTTGACCGGCGATATTGAATCCACCAACGGACGCCTTAAATCTATGGCGGAGTATGAAGCTATGCTTACCGATACTTTGGCGATGAACTATAAAATGTGGCAGTTCCCGGTAAAAGGCAGCCCAAAATCCGGTCCGGTTGGCGAAGAGGTTGAAGACAAAGAACATTTTGAATGGATACCCGACCAGAGCAAACTTGAATTTATTAACTCCGATTTGTCAACCGCAAATAGAACATACAGCAAAAATTTTGCGGGTTCATTTGATTTTGTAAACGATTGGATGATTTCTCGCTACAACTGGCTTGCCGACTATTACGCAGACTTTTTGTAAAATATAAAAATAAAAAATCCCTCGCTTCGTCAGAAACGGGGGATTGCTGTTTATTGTTGCTCATTTTTTATTTATAATCTTTTCGGCTTTTAAAATCAGCTTAATATCGTTGGTATAATTGCATTTTTCTTTGCAACTGTTAATGTCAGCCCAAATATAATCCGAAATTTCGCTTTTTTGGATGGTTACGGCTTGACTTTTGCTTTCTGCCAAAAAGAACACCGCACGTTTTTTAACCTTGCCAAAGGGGCAATAATCGCTTACCTCTCTAAAGCCGTCTATAATGTTAACATCCAGCCCGGTTTCCTCTTTAATCTCTCTCAGGGCGGTTTGCTGCTCGTTTTCATACAACTCCACGTGCCCTTTAGGGAAGCTCCAGTGCCGCCCGTTATTGTTCTTAACCAGCAAAATGCTCACGTTTTTGCGGGCGTTGGGGTTTGAGCTGTTGACGCCACGATAAAAAACAATTGCCCCGCAAGATTTTTCGTATAAACACGAGATTTTTTCAATTTTTATGTTTTTAATTTTGCTGAGAACATTGCGTATTTGAGGTTCGTACATAATTTTGCCTTCGGGCACGACAACTGCTTTTTCTGCACCGTCGTCTAAAGTTACAAGAGCAATTACTATGCCTTTTTGGTCGCTTTTAACCTTTTTTTCGCTTAAAAAATAACCGGGGTAGCTCTTAATTCCAATCCCGTTGCAAGAGCAGGAATACATAAAGTTTTCAAGCAGTGTGCCCATAATACTTATCTTAACTTTTTTTGAAAGCATTTTTGTATTCCTCCCTTTTAAAAAATGTTGCAGTGTTTAAAGCATTTTTAAGCTGCTGTGGCTGCAAATATGGCAAAAGCAATGCCCGAGCCGATTGCTGCAAGAACAACGACCGATGCTAAAACAATTAATATGCGGTTGCGGATTTTTTGCCCCGAACCGTTGCGGCGATATTTAGATTGAGTTTTGTATGTATTGTTTTTGTTAAAATAAAACATTTTGCTCCCTTTGCTGTGTAAAATATTTGCGGCAAAATTGTTAACGATAAACTGTTTGCGGCAAGTTCGCAAAGTTATACTAATAACATTATACACCTATCTAAAAAATATTTCAATCTTTTTGCCTAACTTTTTGCTCAAAAAAGCAAAAACCCCGCCTAAAGGCGGGATTAGATAGGGATTAAACAAAAACGCCGTGAACACCGAGAAAATCGGCATTCACGGGCTTCTTCTTAAAAATCCCTATCTAACGTCCCAAAAGAGGGAGTTTTTTATGTGGTTTTGTTTTTTCGTTTTTGCATTTAATTCGAAGCAGATTTCTCTATCATATTAATTATTCGATTATATATTAAGACAAAATTTGTGATTCTATTCTGTTTTCTTTGTTTTTCTTTTCTGCCATATTTTATAAGTGCCCCTACTCCCCAAGCAGTGGCACCAAAAAGAAATGAGCCCATCCCAGACATGGGGTTGGTATCAAGAATATTTTCTGTCAAACCAGGACCTTCCATATGCTGGAATTTGGGGAAACCTCCAAATAAAGATCCTTGTGTTTGCACATCTGAAGAAGGGTAATCAATCCCAACCTTGAGAAAAATTTCTTTCATTTTATTTTCACAAGCATTAAAAATGTCGACACCACGCTTTTGTTTTATCGAATTAGAGATTTCTTCACATTCGAAACATATACATAGCAAACGCATGCCTCTTGTGACTTTTTCTGCAAGCTCTGGCTTGTCTATTGAATGAGCAGTAATATACTCATAATCGTCTTTTGTAATTAGCAAACCTGAATCCATATTATTTTCCTTTAATATTTCAATTATCGGTGTTCTTAAAAATCCTTATCCAACGCCTAAGAAAAAGGCAGGGGATATATAGCAGAAAAATAAATATAATTAAAAAAAGTTAATTTGCAGGGTAAAAATAATCGAGCATTGCCTGATAAGCATCTTGAGCTGATTGGCAAGTGCCGATGAGATACCCCGACTCGGTGGCATATTCTTTTAGCCCACGGTAATAAAACAGTTTATGCTCGTGGTCGATGATAAACGGGGTGATGTTGTTTTTTAAACATTCTTTAAACAGAACAATTCGCCCAACCCGACCGTTGCCGTCTTGGAACGGATGTATAAGCTCGAACTTATAATGAAAATCTATAATATCTTCAAAAGAGTTTTGGGTTTTTGAATTGTAATTTGCAATCAAGCGGTCAACTTCGGTTGCCACTTTGCCCGGCGGTGTGGTTTTTATGCCGCCCACAACATTTGGGCGTGTTTTATATTCCCCCACATTAAACCATTGCTTGCGAGAATCGGACGTGCTGCTTTTAAGAATTTTGTGGAACTCTTTAAGAATCGACGGTGTTAGAGGCTCCTGTGCAATATCCAGCATAAAATCAAAACAGGCAAAATGGTTTGCGGTTTCTATAATATCGTCAACTTCGGTAGCTTCGCCCGGTGGGGTGTTAAGGGTGTTGGTTTCAAAAATATATCGTGTTTGTTCTTACGATAGGCGGCTGCCTTCAATACGGTTAGAATTGTAAGCCAACTTTATTTGCGTTTGATGATACAAACCGCCTTTAAGGGCAGCTGCTTTTTCTTCCCGCAGTTTTGAAAGTGTATCTTTCACTGTCTTACTCCCTAAAATTGATTGGCTTGTTTTTTATGTTAGTTAGTATTGCCGCTTATTTTAAAATGTTACGCCAATCCAAATCGCCACGCTCTAAGCCATGAATTAAAACCTCGGCGGTGGCTATGTTAGTTGCCACGGGAATATTGTGAACATCGCACAGACGCAAAAGGTTCATATAACTGCTCTCGTGCAGTTTGGGGTTAAGAGGGTCACGGAAAAACAACAGCATATCAATCTCGTTGCAGGCAATTTGTGCTGCAATTTGCTGTGCCCCGCCTTGCGAACCTGCTAAAAATTTCTGTACCGCCAAGCCTGTGGCTTCGCCGACCAATTTGCCGGTTGTGCCTGTGGCACAAAGTTCGTTTTGCCCCAAAACTCCGCAATATGCAATACAAAACTGTACCATAAGCTCCTTCTTTTCGTCGTGGGCTATCAGTGCTATCATCATAATCGTCGTGCTCCTTTAAAAATAAATAAGAAATAAAAATGCAGAATGCAGAAATAGTGTTATCAGCCTTTATAAAGCAGAGGCACATTTTCGCTGCCCAAACGGCGGGCAATTGCACCCAATGCTCTAAATGCCGGTGAATGTTTATGTTTTTTTAACAGTTCGCCTTTTTGCATCCCTGCTATCAGGGCATAATCTTCGGGCACAATGCCCAAAAGCTGTGCACCGGCAATGTCGATCACTTCGTCCAAATCGGCATACAAACCCAATTTTTCAAAAGATTCTCGGTTGAATTTGTTTATTATAAGCCGAATTTCGTCAACGCCCAATTCAACAAGTTTTTGGCGTGCTTTTTGGCAGCCGCTGAGCGATGTAGGCTCGGTGTTTGCAACCAAAACTGCGGTTTGTGCCGCAAATGCAGCCGTTACAAAGCCGCCGCCCAACCCTGCGGGAGAATCAATGATAATGTAATCATAATTAGCCGAAAGCCCGTTAACAATATCTCTGAAAAGCTCGGGAGAAATCTCGTCTTCACTATCAAACGGGGCGGGAATTAAATCAAGCAGAGGAACATCGGCACAGTTATAAATGCAGCGGTTAATTGCACATTTGCCCGATACAAAGTCCGACAAATCATAAACAATATCGGAAGTTAAGGCAAGCATAATGTCAAGCCCACGCATTCCGCTGTCGCAATCAACAAGCAAAACACGCTTTTGCCCGTTTGCAAGCATTATGGCACAGGTTGCCGAAACAGTGGATTTGCCTGTTCCGCCTTTGCCCGACACATAAACTATAACTTTTGCCATTGTTACCCCTTTCTTAATAATAATTATTAACAAACATAGCCGCCCAAAATAACAGCTACATAAATTTTATCATATTTTCAAATAAAAAGCAACGTAAAAAGCGGAATTTGGGTGTAAAAAATGTGCAGCGTTTTTTGTGCAATATAGCCAAAAAATAAAGCAAAAAAATATTTTTAAAAAAAGGCTTGTTAAATGCAAAGAATAATATTAAAATAGGTGTATGAATAAAACAGAAAAAAACAACGAAAAATGGGAGCCGCTGGGGAAGAACATTAATATTTGCACAAGCAGCCTCCACAAATTTTCTACCGATACTTTATTGCTTGCACATTTTGCACAAGCATACAAAGCAAAAAAAGCCGCCGACTTGGGTGCAGGCTGCGGCGGCATAACCTTTGTTTGGGCAAAGCAACCGCAGCCGAGCGAGATTACCGCTGTAGAAATTCAGGCCGATGCCGTGTCTTTGATGAGAAAAACCATTGAAGCCAACGGCTTGCAAGAGCGTGTGGCGGTGCTTAATGTTGATATGCGTGATGAGCAAGCACTAAAAAACGGTGCACCGTTTGGCAGTTTTGACCTTGTTGCCTGCAACCCGCCCTATAAAGAGGTGGGCACGGGGATTTTGAACAACGCAGGGCAAAAAACACAGGCACGCCACGAGGTAGATTGCAGCCTTAACGATGTTGCGTTTGCGGCTGCTAAGCTGCTTGCTTTTGGCGGCAGGTTTTGCGTTTGCCTTCGACCGGAACGATTGACCGACTTGCTTTTGGTAATGCGAAAAAACTCGCTGGAGCCAAAACGATTGCGTTTTGTGCAGCAACGCCAAAGCAAAGCCCCAAAACTTGTGTTGGCAGAGGGACGCAAAGGCGGCAAATCCGGCTTTTTGGATGTGCTGCCGACGTTGTTTATAGAGGGCGACAATGGCAATTTTTCGCCCGAAATGCTTGAAATATACGGTGATTATAAAACGCAAGTTCAGGAATAATAAGTCGGCAATATTCTTAAAAAACCGAAAGGCTAATTATAACAAAAATGAAGTTATATGTTGTGGGCACCCCTATAGGCAACTTGGGCGATATTACCCTGCGTGCTTTAGAAACGCTTAAAGCGGTAGATTTTATTGCCGCCGAGGATACTCGTGTTACGGCAAAGCTGCTGAACAGGTTTGAAATTAAAAAACC
>JAISII010000068.1 GCA_031262125.1 Oscillospiraceae bacterium
TTTTGCACCGTCTAAATAAAGCGTCTGCACCCTGTCAGTAGTTATCGACTTAACCTGCACGCTAACCGAATTTTGCATATATAGCTTTATCCCTTTGCGTGCAACAACATACTCGCCGCCGCTTTGTGCCGCCATCTCATAGCAAAGCGGAATCCCCTTTGCCTCGGCTGTGAGTAAAATATTGTGCGGCGGGCAAATTTTAAGCAATTCTTGTGCCGCAAGCTTTGTCAGCTCAACATCGCCGAACATAATAAATGCGGCAATGCTCAAATTTTCGTTAATCGGGCAAACAGGCAGTTGCCGTTGCAGCCCGCATATGTTTAAGATATAGGTTTCCATTTTTTGTAACCCTCATTCTTTTATAAAAATTGAATTAACCCATATTGCCCATTTTGCGACCGCCAAGAATATGAAAATGCAAATGGAACTCGGTTTGCCCTGCACTTGCACCGCAATTATTAACAATGCGAAATTCGGCTATATCTAATAATTTTGCAATCTCGGGGATTTTTGAGAATATATGCCCTACAATTTCGGCATCCTGCGGGGTAATGTCAACTGCCGATTTAATATGGCTTTTGGGTATTACCAGCACATGCACTGGGGCAACAGGTGCAATATCGTGAAATGCAAGGATTTTATCATCCTCATAAACTTTGTTTGAGGGAATTGCCCCCGAAACAATTTTGCAAAAAACGCAATTGTCAGAATGTTGTATGCTCATTTTAGTTTTGTATTGTTTAGAGCTGAAAACCAGCTTAAAAACATTTGCCTTTCCTAAAATTTGAAGATAATATAAAAAGTCTTATTTATAAATAATGTTCTCTCGTTTTGCACCGTTAGAAATTATCGCAAAGGGTATGCCGATGTTTTTCTCGGCAAACTCGATATAATTACGGCAATTCTCCGGCAAATCGGCATAGTTTTTAATGCCGGTAATGTCGCACTTCCAGCCGGGCAAAACCTCTAAAATCGGCTTGCAGCGTTTTAGGTTAGTTGTCGAGGGGAAGCAATCAATCCGCTTGCCGTCAAGCTCATAGCCAACACAAACGGGTATTTCGTCCAAATAGCCCAAAACATCCAGCACGGTAAAAGCAACCTTTGTTGCACCCTGCACACGGCAGCCATATCGGCTTGCTACCAAGTCCAGCCAGCCCATCCTGCGGGGGCGGCCTGTTGTTGCACCAAACTCACCGCCGTCGCCGCCACGGTTACGCAGCTCGTCTGCTTGCTCCCCGAAAATTTCCGACACAAACTCGCCTGCCCCAACGGCCGACGAATATGCCTTAACCACGGCGATAATCTCGGTAATTTCATACGGGGGTATGCCTGCACCAACCGCACCATAGCCCGCAATTGTGTTTGAGGATGTAACCATGGGGTAAATGCCGAAGTCGGTGTCTTTAAGCGAGCCAAGCTGACCCTCGAGCAAAATGTTTTGCTGTGTTTGCAGTGCATTTTGAATAAAATCAAAAGCATCGCCCGCATGGGGGGCTAAAACTGCTTTATATTCCATAAGTTTTTCATAAATTTCGTCGGCATCCAGTTTTGGTTTGCCGGGGTACAACGCTGCAATTTGTGCGTTTTTAACCTCCAGCACACGTTCTATTTTTGCTTTTAGCGGTGCTTCGTCGTCAAAAATCTCGTTAACCTGAAAGCCGATTTTCGCATATTTATCGGAGTAAAAAGGTGCAATGCCGCTTTTGGTTGAGCCGAAAGAATTTTTGCCCAAACGCTCTTCTTCATAGGCATCAAAAAGCT
Organism: Oscillospiraceae bacterium; assembly: GCA_031262125.1. Classification (GTDB taxonomy): domain Bacteria; phylum Bacillota; class Clostridia; order Oscillospirales; family Acutalibacteraceae; genus JAISII01. Next base: position 1,762 of record JAISII010000068.1, read on the forward strand.
TGTGGTAGGGCATTACAATTTGTGCCCTATCCGAAATCAGCATTTTCGGCACGGGTACTCCCCTGCTGACAATTTCGTTTAGCTCTGCCTCAAAATTTTCAACACTCAAAGCAACGCCGTTGCCGATTATGTTAGTAATGTGCTGATGAAACACGCCGCTGGGCATTTGGTGCAGTGCAAACTTGCCGTAGTTGTTAACAATAGTATGCCCTGCGTTGCTGCCGCCCTGAAAACGCACAACAATATCGCTTTCTTGTGCCAAAACGTCGGTCAGTTTGCCTTTGCCCTCATCGCCCCAGTTTGCACCTACAATAGCTTTAACCATAATATTTTTACCCCTTGTTAATATAAAATTATGTAAATAAAAAACAGATTAATCAAAAGTCTCGGAGAGTGATAATATTCCCCTCCGGGGAGGGGTGGCTGCTCCCTTAGTAAAAAACTAAATTAATTTTTTACTAAAAATCTAAAAAAAACAAAATATTTTTAGATTGTGCAGAGCAGACGGGGTGGTTTGTAGATATTTTTACCCCTTTAAACTATAATCTCTGCTTGTTCAGTATTATTATCTTTATATCGTGCCAAAGCTTCGGCTACGTCTTCACTCAAAAACTCCTCGGTTTGCTCTTTGGCACGGCCGGTGTAGTTTTGAGGTTCTAAAATTGCCTGAAGCTCCTCTAAAGTTACGCCAAAAGCAGGGTCGGCTGCAATGCGTTGCAAAAGGTCGTTTTCTTTGCCCTCAATTTTAATTGCCGCTGCCGCCGCCATCGAGTGCTCACGAATACGCTCGTGCAGCTCTTGGCGGTCTCCCCCACGTTTTACGGCATCCATCATAATGTTTTCGGTTGCCATAAAGGGCAGCTCTTTGTTCAGCCGCTGCTCTATAACTTTTGGGTACACCACCAAACCATCGGCAATATTATCATACAAAATCAATATTGCATCCACAGCCAAAAAGGCCTCGGGCACGCTGAGGCGTTTGTTTGCACTGTCGTCAAGCGTACGCTCAAACCACTGTGTTGCCGCAGTAAACGAGCCGTTTATAACATCCGCCATAACATAACGTGCAAGCGAACCGATACGTTCGCTACGCATTGGGTTGCGTTTGTATGCCATTGCCGACGACCCAATTTGGTTTTTCTCGAACGGTTCTTCGATTTCTTTTAAATGAGCCAAAAGGCGGATATCGTTAGAAAATTTGTGTGCACTTTGTGCAATCGAGGCAAGTGCATTTAAAAATAAGGTGTCTATTTTGCGGGAATATGTCTGCCCCGACACGGGGTAGCAACCCGAAAAGCCCATTTTTTGTGCTATCTTGCTATCAAGCAGGCGGCATTTTTCGTGGTCGCCCTCAAACAGCTCTAAAAAGCTTGCCTGTGTGCCTGTTGTGCCTTTGCTGCCCAAAAGTTTAATCGTGCTCAGTCGGTGTTCAACTTCGTCTAAATCCAGCAGCAAATCCATAAGCCAAAGCGTTGCACGTTTGCCCACAGTTGTTGGCTGTGCCGGCTGAAAATGCGTAAATGCAAGCGTTGGCATAGCCTTATATTCCTCGGCAAAAGCCGCCAATTTGCGGATTACCGACACCAGCCGCCCCTGCACTAATTGCAGTGCCTTTGTCATAATTATAATATCGGTATTATCGCCCACATAGCAAGAGGTTGCACCCAAATGGATTATGCCCTTTGCCTTTGGGCATTGCACACCATAAGCATAAACGTGCGACATTACATCGTGCCGAACCTTTTTTTCTCGCTCGGCTGCAACGTCGTAGTTTATATTTTCGGCTTTTTCTTTAAGCTGGGCAATTTGCTCGTCGGTTATGTTTAAACCAAGCTCCTGCTCGCTCTCTGCCAGTGCAATCCACAGTTTTCGCCATGTTCTGAACTTCATATCGGGCGAAAACAAATACTTCATCTGCGGGCTTGCATAGCGTGAGGAAAGAGGAGATTCGTAGTTGCTTTTTTGCAAATTTTCTTGCGACATTGTACAATAACCATCAGTTTTTTTAAGCTCACAAGCAAAAGCAAACTGTGAGCAAAAATAAAACTGCCTTTCTTAAAAGATACGCTTCGTGCGGCTGCCCTCAGCAGTTACACGGCGAATATAAATTTTAGGTTTGTATTTTATTCAAACTTATAAATCTTCGGGCTTTTGAACACAGGGTGCGTTATCGAACCGTTGCCCGCTGCGTTCTTTGCCTTTTAAGTTGCGTTTGGTAATTTCGGCAGGGTATTCGCCTGTAAAGCAGCCGTGGCAATATTTGCCCTCGCAGCCGCTGCCCAACATTTCGCACAAGCCCTCGGCAGGCAAAAAACCAATAGAATCCGCCCCACAAAGCTTGCCTATTTCTTCGATTGTATAGTTGCAGGCAACAAGCTCCTCACGTGAGGGAATATCGGTGCCGTAATAGCATGGCCACATAAACGGCGGCGAGCTGAAACGTATATGCACCTCTGCCGCACCCGCAGCCCTAATCATAGAAACTATACGTGCCATTGTTGTGCCACGCACAATGCTATCGTCTATCATAACAACACGCTTGCCCTTAACGGCACTTACAAGCGGGTTAAGCTTAATTTTAACGCTGCTTTGGCGTTGCTGCTGTGTGGGCTTTATAAAAGTACGCCCAATATAGTTGTTTTTGTTAATTCCTTTTTCATAGGGTATGCCCGATTCCTCGCTGTAGCCGATTGCGGCATCTATGCCCGATTCGGGTACACCGATAACAACATCAGCCTCTACAGGGTGGGTGCGGGCAAGAATTTTCCCGGCACGTTTGCGTGCTTCGTACACGCTTATGCCGTCAATAACCGAATCGGTTCGGGCAAAATAAATATATTCAAACACGCAAACCGACCGTTTGCCCCCGCAATGGGTTTTAATGCTTTTTATGCCGTTTTGGTCAACCACTACAATTTCGCCGGGTTCTACATCTCGCACAAAATCTGCACCAACGGCATCCAACGCTGCCGACTCGCTTGCAAAAACCACCGAATCGCCTATTTTTCCCATACAAAGCGGTCTAAAGCCGTTTGGGTCTCGGGCGGCAATAATTTTGCGTGGGCTCATAACCAGCAGCGAATATGCACCCTTTATGCTGAACATAGTTTTTTCTACGGCTTCTTCTATCGAGTGTGTTTTAATTCGCTCACGGGCTATAAGGTAAGCTATAACCTCGCTGTCGATTGTCGTTTGAAAAATTGCACCCCATTGCTCGCAATTGTTTATAAAAATATATTTTTTCTATAAATTAAATTAGTCAAGCTGCAGTATAATTAAAGTAAAATTCTTCTTAAAATATTAATTAACATTTTACTTAAAATATTTATTAAATC
>JAISII010000126.1 GCA_031262125.1 Oscillospiraceae bacterium
GCCGAAGCACGTCAGCTTGTTAACCACGGTCATTTTACCGTAAACGGCAAGCGTGTAAACATTCCTTCCTACTTAACAGTTCCGGGAGAGGTAATTTCTATTGCCGAAAAAAGCCGCCAGAGCGAAAAACTCAAAACGGTTATAGAAGCAAATTCCGCACGCCCGGTTCCGAAGTTTTTGGATTTAGACAAAAACACTTTAACCGGCAAGGTTGTTTCGGTTGCAGCACGTGAGGACATTGACCTTAACGTAGACGAAACACTCATTGTTGAGTTGTACTCTAAATAACAGCATGCAAGCGGCAAAGCAAGGGCAAAGTTATATATTTTTGCTTTTTGTTTTGCAAAGCTTACAAATTGTTTTTTAAAAAATCCGAAAAAAGTGCTGCGTTATATTTTACATAACAAGCTTTGGTTTGTCGGAAGTCGCCCATTTTGAGCAGCTTATGACAAAAAAATTAATAGCATTGCTGTAAAATATAAAAGCAGGTAAGTTAAAGGAGGATGCTTAATGATAGAAATAGAGAAGCCAAGAATTGAAACAGTCGAGCTGTCATCCGACGGCAAACGTGGCGTTATTACAGTAGAACCGCTGGAACGTGGTTTTGGCAACACCTTGGGCAACAGCTTACGCAGAGTTTTGCTGTCGTCTTTAGAGGGCGTTGCGGCAACCTCAATTAAAATTGAAGGCGTTTTGCACGAATTTTCTACCATCCCCAACGTAAAAGAGGATGTTACCGAGATAGTTTTGAACATAAAAGGGCTTATTTGCAAAATTTACGGAGATGGTCCCAAGGTAATCGACGTTGCAGCTGAAGGTCCGTGCGTTTTGCGTGCGGGTGATATTCGTTGCGACAGCGAGGTAGAGATTTTAAACCCCGATATGGAAATTGCAACGCTGGGCGAAGAAGCCACTTTGAATATGGAAATTACCATAGACAAAGGTCGTGGCTATGTTCCCGCCGAGCGTAACAAAGAAAAAACAGGCGATGTTATCGGCATCATCCCCGTGGATTCGATTTATTCCCCGGTGTTGAAGGTTAATTTCTTTGTTGAAAACACTCGTGTCGGTCAAATTACCGACTACGATAAGCTTACTATGGAAGTAGTAACCAACGGTGTAATCAATGCTCAGGAGGCCGTTTCTTTGGCATCCAAGGTTTTGATAGAACACTTGAACTTGTTTGTTGACCTTTCGGATAATCGTGGCATTACAGAGGTTATGGTTAAAAAAGATGACGAGGGTAAAGAACAAATCCTCGGTATGACAATCGACGAGCTTGATTTGTCGGTGCGTTCGTTTAACTGCCTTAAAAGAGCCGGGATTAACACGGTTGAGGACCTTATTAATAAATCGCAGGACGATATGATGAAGGTTAGAAATTTAGGTCGTAAGTCGCTTGAGGAAGTTTTGCAAAAGCTGCAAAGCTTGGGGTTTGACTTGCGTGAAGAAGAAGAGTAAGGAGGAAAATTAAATGCCCGGTACACGCAAATTGGGAAGAGCAACTGCACACCGTATGGCTATGCTGCGTGCAATGGTTACTTTCCTGCTGGAAAACGGCAAAATCGAAACAACAGTTACCCGTGCTAAGGAGGTTTCTTCCTTGGCGGAGAAATTTATAACAATAGGCAAAGAGGATACCCTGCACAGCCGTCGTTTGGCTTTGGGCTTTATAACCAAAGAGGACGTAGTAACAAAGCTGTTTAAGGATATTTCTCCCAAATATGCCGAGCGTAACGGCGGTTATACCCGCATTACCAAAATCGGTCCTCGTCGTGGCGACGCAGCCGAAATGGCAATTATTGAATTGGTTTGATTTTTATAAACTATATTTTAAAGCCCTGCTTTATGCAGGGCTTTTGCTGCAAGAGGCAAGATTTTTCTTTTTCTCCTTCCGTCGTGGCTACGCCACGCCACCTCCCTCTAAGTGGGAGGCTTTGAGGCACACTCAGAAGAGGGAGCTAAAAAAGTCCCCTTCCGGGAGGGGGATGTCGGCGAAGCCGACAGGGGGAGAAAGCGTGCGACGCAAGCCGCTTCTTGCTTCTAGCCTCTGACCTCTCGCCTCTGGAAGGGCAGAGCGTAGCTCTGACGGAAGGAGAAAAAAAGCAAACTTCAACCCAAACTGAAACTTTTTTGAAAATTAGCTAAATTGGCATTTTGGGACTGGACAAAAACCGCACAATATTGTATAATAAGTAAAATTGTGCCAATAGGGTATTCTTGTGCCTAAACAGGCAAACATAAATTAGGAATTACACAAAATAAGGACGGTAGTTAAAATGAACCTTTACAAAAAATTTGCTGCAGCTGTGTTGGCAATTGTTATTGTTGTTACTATGGCAGCCTGCGGAGCAGTTCCCATTACGCTTAACCACGAGTGGTCGTTTAAAAACGGCGACGACAGCTTAAGTATCGGCGTTTATTCTTATTGCCTTTACAGTGCTTATAATACAGCACGGGGCTACGCTGAAAAAGAGGAAGGCTACAGCACGATAAAATCGTTTTTAGATATTAAAATAGCGTCGGACGATACAGCCGAGAAAATCCCCGCAAGAGATTGGATTAAAAAAGAAGCAGCTTTGCAGTGCAAAACAATTTTGGCAGTGCGTGCCGAGCTTAAAAAACGTGGTTTAACAGCATCGCCCGACGAGGTTGAAAACGCAAGAAATCTGGTTAAAGAAGATTGGGAAATGGGTCCCAACTATTCTTACTATTCGCAAATGGTTAACCAAGGCTATATGGATGCCTCGTCTATGCCGGCACCCTTAAAGCTTGTTTTAGAACCATACGGAATTTCTCAAGACAGCTATTTTGATGCTTATTATCAAGCGAATATGGATTATACCCTGCTGTTTGACAACACCTATGAAAAAGACGGCAGCGACCCCGTAACCGATGAAGAGCTTAGAAGTTATTTTGAGCAAAACTACACCGACTATGGTTACTTCAAAGTTTCTCTCTCCGAGGGTCAAGAAGTACCCTCTACAGAGCCTGCTACCGAACCTGCAACAGCCGGAATTATTGATGACCCGACTACTACTGTTGCCTCTACCGAGCCGACAACCACAGCTCCGCCCCAAACAACTATGGTAGAAATGAGCAAAACTAAAAAAGAAGAAATCCTCAAAAAGCTGAATAGTTATGCAACAGCTCTTAATATCGGCAAAGATACAAAAGAAGAGTTTGACAATATTGTTAAAAAGTATATGGAAGCGGAAGATATTACAGAAGACCCGTCTTTAAAATCGGTTGAAGATATTACAGACAGCTCTAACTTGCCTGAAGAGGTAAAAACAGCACTTGAAGGCTTGGAACAAGGCAAAGCAACTGTTGTAACGGCAGGTGAGGGTGTGTCGTCATCGTATTACTTTGTTTATAAAGGCAAAATTTCTAACAACACCAACGAGTACCTTACAACCGCTGATAAACGCACCGAGCTGATTAGAGCGATTAAAACCGACGAATTCTCGAACTTGGTACGCAAAATGGCAGAGAATTTTGAGTGCGACGAAAACACAGGCGTTGTTGATGCTTATAAGCCCGAAATGTTTGAAAATTATGACCCTGATGCTACAGAAGCCCCGACCACCGTTGCAGATTAATAAAAAAATAATTCGTTTTAAAAAGCACATTAAAAAAGGAGGCTATTATGAAAAAACTGCTGACCACACTTACGGTTTTAGGGGTGATATTTGCTTGCCTATGCGTAATGCCGACTTTTTTTGCCGACCCGCTTGATACGGTAACATCTAACCCAAATTCTACGGATGCAATCGAAACAACACCCCCTGTGTTCGAAACCGACCCCGTGCAGGAACTTACTACTGTGGAAGTTACCTACCCTAATTATGATGGCACAACCGAACCCGAAACCGAGCCTGAGTCTGAACCTGAACCGGAGCCCGAAACCGAGCCGGAAGAGGAATGGGAACCCGAAACAAACCCCGACGATTATGATTATGATTCTTCAGCCGAACACGAAATGTTTACACCGAGCGATAACCACAACGACACAATAATGAGCGGTGAAGATTGGAGCTATATTTCAAACATCAGCATCGACGGTGCGGATGGTGCCGGTGCAAGCGGCGGAATGTTTAAAAATATGCAGGGTACTGCAAATGCAAACAGCGGGCCCACATGGTTGCTTTATATTGGCACATTGTTTATTATTCTGGCTGCTGCCGGTTTGGCATATTTTGTGCTTAGCATCTATATGCAAAACAAACGCAAAAACGCTCCTGCGGGCAGGGGCAAACCACCCGTTAACGGACGTAGACCTGTACCCGATAAAAAAATGTTCAAGTACGACACAGCGGATATTCCAAAGCCCAAACGTCCCAATGGCGGCGGGCGTTACAGACGCTAAACAATTTATTTAAAGTGAGGAGATGACGTTTGTTCATCTCCTTTTTGGTAAAAATTATAAGTATTCCCCCGCCGCAGGCGGGGGAATACAGAAAAAATCAAACAGAGGATAACGCTCTTTCTTCTTTTTGTCGGAAAGCGTTGCGAATTTTAGACTATTGCAATTTGGTGAAAAATGGAAAAAACGGTATTCGATTATGCTGTAAATCAGCTTTTAAAAAGTGAACTCATTCGCAAACCCGTGCCGATTAGCGGCGGGCTGACGCACAAGGTTTTTTGCGTTGCTACAACGCAAGGCAAATATGCACTAAAGCTTTTGGCTAAACCTTTAACGGCAACGCCGGAGGCTAAAGAGGCGTTTGTTTTGCACGAAAAGTTGGGCGAGCAAATATGCACCGCCGCAGGGTTAAATGGTGTTTTTCCCCTTGAGTTTAACGGAAAAACCCTGCACACCTTTGAGGATGAGTGCTTTTTTGTGTATGATTGGTACGATGGCTATACAGCACAGCACAACGCCGTAACAACCGCACAACTGCAAAAAATGGGGGAGATGCTGGCGACAGTGCATATTGCAGGCACAACGCCCGAGGCTTTGCACTTTGCAAGCCTACAAAACGGCAGCAAAACAACAGCTGCAAAAACCACACTGCCCCTTGTTGCAAGCCATTGCGATATGGACATACCAAATGTTTTGTGGAGCGAAAATGCACAGCCCGTAATTTTGGATTGGGAATTGTCGGGGCTTGTTAACCCATACAGCGAGCTTGTACGCACTGCACTTTATTGGAACGGCTATATAAATTGCAGCATTAATTTTGCAGGCGTAGAGGTTTTTGCCCGAGCATATAAGAAGAGAATTGAAAAAAACAGCATTTGCACAGATTGTGCAAAGGACGATGCTGACGACATTATGCAAATGCTATGCCAAACGGGGGCAAATACAGCCCTTAACGCCGCAATTGCCGATTGGCAGGATTGGATAGCTTTTAATGAAGAAAAAGCCAAAGACGGGCGTTACAAAGCCGCTGACAGGCAGGCTGCGGCAGACGAAGTAGCAAAGCAAAACGCCGCAATAAAAAACATAGTTTTAAATTGCGGCGAGATTTTAAAGATTTTTAAAAACATTTTCGGTTGCTGATAAATAGTTGCTAAAATTATAAATACCGTTCTTGCAGTTTGCTGATGGGCACAAAAACGGCAGCTGCGGCAACCAGTGTTATTGCAAAGTCGGGGGCTAAAAACCCGCCGTTATAGGCAAGCGAATACAGGAAGAGGTTATCCCATTCCTCGGGCATCCAAGCGGCACAGAATATCATACCTGAGATTATATGGCTGCAAAGCCGCAACAGTGTTGCCAGCATAAACCCGCCAAAATATGTAACCGCTTTGTTTGTGGTGCTTAGTTTGCGATCCTTTGCACCCATAATTGCTTTTGGCACACCTGCAAACCCCAGCACTGTGTAGGCGATTATGTAATCAAACAGCAGCATACCCACAAGGTTAAAGGGGGTCATACCCCAGCCCATTGCCGCCCCAAGCGACATAAACATTTGAATAAGCGAGTACACAAACCCGCACAGCAAGCCCCACCTTACGCCGAACATATAGGCTAACAGCAACAGCGGCAGTGTGCTAACCAGTGTTACCGAGCCGCCCAGTGGCATTTGGAACAGCTTAACAAGCGAGAGTACCGTGCCCAACGCAATAAAAATTGCACTAAGCGTGAGTTTGAAAAGCAAATTGTTTTGTTTTTTTGTTTGTGTGTTCATTTTTTTGTCCTACTTTCGATTTAATAATAATAGTGTGCTAATATTCCCCTCCGGGGAGGGGTGGCAGGGCGTAGCCCTGACGGGGTGGTTTGTGCAGAGCAATTATAAAATAAAATTTAAATAGAAATCTAATTTTATGGTCGGGGTGGTTTGTAAAATCATAATTAAAGAAACTATTTAAATAATAAAAAACAAAAACGCCTATGCCAATAGCATAAGCGTTATTTTTTTGCCAAAAACAAGCTCCCTACGCCGGCATTACCCGTATCAGGTTCGGCTGAATTTTAAACTTCCGTTTTATCGGCAATGTGCCAACACGAAAGAAAAAATTCAGCATAAAGGGTCAAAAGCGAATTACAGCTTTTATCTCAGCCGGGTTTAGCCCCAGCCCCCCTGTATTTGCAAGTTTAAAAGTCCCGAATAAACAAAACTTAAACTTGCAAAAATGACATATTAAATTTTAAAAGCATTTTAATACAAACTTTTGCAAAAGTCAAGCGGTTTTTAAAAAAATCACTTTAATTCGGCAAAATATTTGATTGTTTTAACCATTTGGCTGGTGTAAGAATTCTCGTTATCGTACCACGAAACAACCTGAACCAACGAAGTACCGTTATCGAGGTTTTGAACCATTGTTTGTGTAGAATCAAACAGCGAACCATAGCGGATGCCTACAACGTCGGAAGAAACGATTTCGTCGGTGTTATAGCCAAAGCTGTCGGAAGAAGCTGCCTTCATGGCACCGTTGATGCCCTCTTTTGTAACTGTGCCTTCAACAACTGCGTTAAGCAGAGTGGTTGAGCCGGTGGGAACAGGAACACGTTGTGCTGCACCGATGAGTTTGCCGTTAAGCTCGGGAATAACAAGACCGATAGCTTTTGCAGCACCTGTAGAGTTGGGAACGATGTTAACAGCACCTGCACGTGCACGCCTAAGGTCGCCTTTGCGGTGAGGACCGTCTAAAATCATTTGGTCGCCTGTATATGCGTGAATTGTAGCCATAATGCCCGATTTGATAGGTGCAAAATCGTTAAGAGCCTTTGCCATGGGGGCAAGGCAGTTTGTTGTGCAGCTTGCTGCCGAGATAACTTGGTCGTCGGCTGTAAGAACATCTTCGTTAACGCCGTAAACAACGGTTTTAAGGTCGTTGCCTGCGGGGGCAGAGATAACAACTTTTTTAGCACCTGCTTCAATATGAGCCATAGATTTCTCTTTGGAGCAATAAAAACCTGTACATTCTAAAACGATTTCTACGCCAAGCTTGCCCCAAGGGATGTTTTTAGCGTCTTTTTCTGCATAGATTGTGATTTCTTTGCCGTCAACAACTATTGAAGCATCTTTAGCCTCAACCTTGTCCCACATTTCGTAGCGACCCTGTGCAGAATCGTACTTTAAAAGGTGAGCAAGCATTTTTGCATCGGTTAAATCGTTGATTGCAACAACTTCGTAGCCTTCTGCACCGAACATCTGGCGGAAAGCAAGGCGGCCAAT
>JAISII010000133.1 GCA_031262125.1 Oscillospiraceae bacterium
GGTGGGGCCAACAGGCAGCAGCTGCCAAACTTTTTGCCCGGCTGCATGTAAAAAATCTGCAAACAAACGTGCCTCTTTGCCCATTGTGCCAATGCCGTAGGGGGAGGGAAGGGAGGTTAGCGACATTAAAATGCCGGCTGCTCTTTCCATAGGAACTACTCCGTTTCTCTTCTGGTTTATTATTTTTACTATGATTTTTCTCGGTTTTTAAAGCGGGATTTTATATTAATAATCCAATCCCAGATATTTTACCATATTTTTTTTTACTAATCAACCATAATTTTATATTTTTAGCAAAAAAGCAAAAATTTTGTTAAAATTTATTGGGTTTTGCTGTAAAATACGTAAAACCACCCCGTCCTTATAGAGGCAAGAGGTCAGAGTCAAGAAGCAAGAAGCGACTTGCGTCGCTCGCTTTCTCCCCCTATCGGCTTCGCCGATTTTCCCCCTCCCGGAGGGGGACTTTTTCAGTGCTTTTTTATAATATTTCTGCATTCTGCATTTTTATTTCTTATTTGCAATTTGCACAAACCACCCCGTCAGGGCATTCGCCCTGCCACCCCTCCCCGGAGGGGAATATTTCCGCATAGCCGAGACTTGTGGTTCAAGAGAAGCCCACAATCTCTTTTAAAGCATAGCAAAAAGCCGCAGCAGTTGTTAATTCTCTTATTTCTTCACGGGTAAAGCTTTTGTCTTTACACCAAAGGCACTTTATGGCATAGGCTTTTTCTTCGGTGCAAACGCCGATATACACCAGCCCAATGGGTTTTTCGGCTGTGCCGCCGCCGGGACCTGCAATGCCTGTGGTTGCAATGCCAATGTCGGCAAAGGCAAGCTTTTTTACGCCCCGTGCCATAGCAATTGCCGTTTGCGGGCTGACTGCACCAAAGGTTTGCAGCAAATTTTCGCTAACGTTTAAAACATCACGCTTAATAAAATTTGCATAGGCACACACGCCGCAGTCAAAAACCTTTGATGCACTGCTGACATCGGTGATTTTTTGAGATAACATCCCGCCTGTGCAGCTTTCGGCAACCGCTATTTTTTGCCCTGTTTGCAAAAGTTTTTCTATCAGCAGGTGGGGCAGCGTATCCGGTGCAGCACTAATTTGTGCAAGCGTTTTTTCTAAAATTTGCCTGTTCATAGTAGGTTCTCCATAAAAAATTAAGGCTTTATTACTATTTGAATGTATACTTATTTTAATACATTTAAAAAAAACTTGCAAATATTTTTTATAAATGGTAGGATTTATATATAAGGGTAGGTGAGCGAACGTGTGGCTTTTGGTTGACGAGATTATAAAAACGCAAAACTATGTTTTGGTGGGCGAGGATTTTGTGCATATTGTAAAATCGCTGCGGATGAAGCCGAGCGAAGCTTTGCAAATTTGCGACGGTGCCAAAACTGTGCATAATGCAGTAATTACGGGCGTTTTTAAAGATAATGCAGAAGTTAAAATCAGCTCAAGCACACCTGCAAACACCGAGCCGGCACGGCAAATTACCCTGTTTTATTGCCTGCCAAAGGGCGATAAGTTAGAAACCGTAATTCAAAAAACGGTAGAGCTGGGCGTTAAAAAAATCGTGCCTGTTATTTCGTCCCGCTGCATAAGCCGACCAAAAGCAGCCGATTTTGAAAAAAAGCGACCTCGCCTGCAAAAAATTGCCAAAGCCGCCGCAATGCAATCACATCGGGCATTTGTGCCCGAGGTTGCACCGCTTGTAAAATTTGAACAAGCTGCCGAGCAACTGAGCGAGTTTGACAACAAAATTTTGTTTTATGAGGGCGGAGGACAGCCCGTAAGCGAGCTTTTGTCCCCGCCGCAGCAAACAACCTGCATAATAATAGGCAGCGAGGGCGGGTTTTCGGAAGATGAAGTGCAGCTGCTGCAAAGCAAAGGTGCGGTTTGTGCAAGTTTGGGCAAACGCATTTTGCGTACCGAAACAGCACCTGTTGCGGCTTTAAGTTTGTTGACTTGTTTTGAGGGGTAGCACAAACCACCCCGTCTGCTCTGCACAATCTAAAAATTTCTTATTTTTTTTAGATTTTTAATAAAAATAATTATATTTTTTACTTAGGGAGCAGCCACCCCTCCACGGAGGGGAATATTAACACATAGAATAGACTGAGTGCAAACCATAAAGACTAAATTTTCAAAACCAACCTAATAGCCTAAAGCCTAGGCAATGCAGAAAAATTCCCCTCCGGGGAGGGGTGGATTCGCTTTAGCGAAGACAGGGTGGGTTGGGTAGGAATTATATAATAAATTAAAATTCAAATAGAGAATTAAATTAAAAAAATTTATAAAAAAGGAGTTCTATTTATGACCGGAATTATTTGTGCGTTAAACATTGAGGTGGACGGGCTTATTGCCAAAATGCAAAACCCGCAAACACAAACATTTGCAAAAATGAACTACACCAGCGGAACTATTGGCGATGCCGAAGTGGTGGCGGTTGAATGCGGCATTGGCAAGGTTAATGCGGCGATGTGTGCACAAATTATGATTGACCGCTATAGCCCCGACGTTATTATTAACAGCGGCGTTGCAGGCGGCTTGAGCCAAAACGTGGATGTGTATGACATTGTGATAGCAAAAGACGTTGTTCAGCACGATATGGATACAACTGCGATAGATGACCCTCGGGGTGCAATCTCGTTTAACGACGAAAAAAGAACCTTTATACCAACCGACGGCGGCGTGGCAAAAAAACTTACCGAGGTTTGCCGCCATATGGATGACACAAAGGTTTTTTACGGGCGAATTGCAACAGGTGATGTTTTTGTGCAGGAGAAAGCACACCGCCGCAGCATAGGCGAAGAATTTTCCGCCGATGCATGCGAAATGGAGGGCGGTGCAATTGGGCAAGTTTGCTACCGTAACGGCGTGCCGTTTGGCATTTTGCGTTGCATTTCGGACAGTATTAATAATAACGATGCCGAAGATTTTATTATTTTTAAAGACAAAGCCGCAGCTAAATCTATAAAAATAATTTTAGATTTTTTGAAGAAAAACTAATTTTTTCTAACATTCTCATACTCTCTTACAAACTCTTTTGCTAAAGCTATGGGAACACCGAAAACCCGCACACTTTTGCGGTTTGCGGCAAAAACATACGCTTTTATTGTGCAAGTTTTAAAAAACCGCTGAAACGGGTTTTGCAAAATTGCAACCGACTGAACTTTTTTAAAAGGCAGAACAAATGTTGTGCGGTTAAGCCTATAAAACGAGTTAAAAATAACTGTGCTGTGAGTTAGTGCAAGCTTGGTTTTGTGCTTGGGCGTGACGGTGTATGTTGTGTTTGTGCAGTCAATAAGCTTGCACACGGCGGCACGTGCAATTGCCGGCGAGGTTGCCGGGATAACAAGGCTTTTGTCGCCCTTAACCGTACCCGAGCCTATGGTGTGAATATAGACACTTTCTAAGCGTAACAGCATCATTAAAAGGCTTTGCTTTATGGTAACGCAGTTAATTTTGCAATATTCGGTTAAAAACATACTTTTTTTAAACAGCCCTCGGGTAACTTGCAATTGCTCGCCTTGCAAAACGCTTTGCAAATTAAAATAGCGTAAAAATTGCATTATTAAAGCGGCACAAAACCCAACCAAAATCAGCCCCGACAAATACGCCGCAAGCGGAGGTACGCCAAAGGTGGCTATATATTGGCTTAAATCCATTTGAGAAGTAAGCAGGGTTTCATACTCTTTGCCAAAAACACGCCCGATGTTCTTAACAGCGGCGGATAAAAACAAAAGCCCGGCAGCAGCGTTGCTCCAAACAATTGCCATTAGCAGCACCCGAAAATTGCTTTTTTTAAACAGCTTTGTTTGCGGCAGGGTTTGCGGTTTTTCGGTTAATTTTTGCGTAACATTTTTAGTGCTGTACGGCTTAAAAAACAGAGGCAGCGAGCTTGCCCGGATTATAACCTTGCGGTTGTTGCGTGCAGAATGCCTATCGGCAGTTATTGTGTAGGCACTTGCAACCTTAAAAAAACGCTGCAACAGGCTTTGCTCAAAAAACCGTGAATGCACTGACTTGTTAGGCACAAATTGCTCACGCTTTATAAAAACGCCTTTAAAAAAGCTTAGGCTTTTTTGGCGGGCAAAATAACTTTTGTTCCTATAATCGGCAGACGCCCACCAAAGCAGCAGCCCTGCGGCAAGTACAAGGTTGATGTTGCCCGATATTACCGTTATCAGCGAGCCTTTTGCAAAAAAAACACTTTGCAGCAGCGGCAAAAAAACAATAAAAATCCCTCGGGAAATATTATCATAAATTGTGTATCGGCTTAAAGCTAAACTACTCAAACTTCTTCACCTCTTCAAACAGGGCGGCTGCATTCTCGTGGCTTAGGCAGGGCAAAAAAACATTAAACCCCGCCATAGCAATTTTTATGTTAACTACGTTAAAGCTGCGTTCAAAAGGGCCTGCAAAACGCTCGATATACTGAATATGTTCGGGGTGCAGCAATGCGGTTTTTTGGGTTATTACCCCGTTTTGGAGTATAATACCCTCATCGGCTATGCACAAATTAAAATGCGATTTAAAGCGTGGCAAAAACACAAGGCTTGCAACCAAAATTGCACCGCAAAGCGGCAAAAACAGCAGCAGCACCCAAAAATAAACCAAAGCAAACAGCCCGCCGCAAATAATGCTCAGGCAAAAAAACGCAACCCACAGGTAACGACGGCTAACGCTTATAAAATTGTTGCTTAAATTTATTTTTTGCATTTTAAATCCTTTTTTTTCTCCTTAAAGTCTCCCTCTCAGAGGGGGATGTCGGCGAAGCCGACAGGGGGAGAAGAAAAACTGCATTCCAGTTAACCTTATTATTAGTACAATGGTGGTAATTATGAATTGTAAAAACACAAAAAAACTTACATTTCTCGACTCTACTCTGCGAGACGGTGCACAGGCACAAGGGATGTCGTTCTCGGTGCGGGATAAGCTGGAGATTGTAAAAGCACTTGACAGGTTTGGCGTTGACTTTATTGAGGCGGGTGCACCCTTTGCCGGACCTAAAGAAGTGCAGTTTTTTGAACAGGCAAAACAGCTAAAACTTAAAAATTCGCAGCTTGTTGCCTTTGGCAGCACACGCCGCAAAAGCATTGCCGCACAAGATGACGAAAGTCTTCAAGCCCTTGCAAATGCAGGCACAAGTTGGGTTGCGGTGTTTGGCAAAGCTTCGGTTTTGCAGGTTGAAAAAATTTTAGAAACCGACAAGCAAACAAACCTGAGTATGATTTTTGACACGGTTGAGTTCTTAAAACAAAGCGGAAAAAAGGTTATTTTTGATGCCGAGCATTTTTTTGACGGCTATATTGCCGACAGAGCATACGCCGCCGAATGTTTAAATGCCGCCGCAAATGCCGGTGCCGACAAAATTGTATTGTGCGATACTAACGGGGCAACCTTCCCCATGCAGATTGATGAAATTGTAAAGCAGCTGTTTGAACAAAACCCCGATTTATATAAAAAAACCGCCGAATGGGGCATACACACCCATAACGACAGAGGAATGGCGGAAGCAAATTCTTTAACGGCAGTAGGCAACGGCATAACGCATATTCAGGGCACATTTTTGGGCTTTGGCGAACGCTGCGGCAATGCAAAGCTTGCAACAATAATACCCGATTTGCTGCTGTGTATGGGCTATGACGGCAAATGCAGGGCAAACCTTGCCCGCCTGACCGAAACCGCACGAAAAATCGCCGAGATTTCAAACATCTCAATAAAACGAAACGAGCCGTACATCGGCGTTGCTGCGTTTGCACATAAGGCAGGCACACACTCAAATGCTGTGTTAAAGCTGCCGCAGTCGTTTGAACATATCGACCCCCGCAGCGTCGGCAACGAACGCCGCACCCTAACCAGCGAGCTATCAGGCACAAGCGTTATTTTAGAGAAAATTAAAAAATCGCACCCCGGCACAAAAATAACCGAAAATGCGGCAGAAAAACTAAAAACCACCCTAAAACAAATGGAGGCTGACGGCTACCAGTTTGAGGGTGCGGAAGCCTCGTTTGATATGTTGATGCGGAGTGTTTTGGGCTTGCAGACTGACTTTTTTACCGTGCCTGCCTATACAATAACCGACACCTTGCAACAAAGCGGCACAGCAACAGCACAGGCAGAGGTTTGCGTAAGCGTTGGCGGCCGCAGCAAAAGCATTACAGCTGCCGGGAACGGCCCTGTTAACGCATTCGACACTGCCCTGCGGCAAGCCTTAGAAGCTTTTTACCCGGCGTTGCGAAAAATGCACCTGATTGATTATAAAGTAAGGGTTATCGACGGCGGTATGGCAACGGGTTCGCAGGTTAGGGTTTTGGTAAGCTCGACCGACGGAGAGAATGTTTGGTCGACTGTTGGCGTTTCGCCCGATGTTATAGAAGCGTCCAAAATAGCACTTATAGATTCTTTAAACTATTATCTTGCCTATTTTGCTTGAAAGGGCAGGGGTGGTGTGGTATAATAGAGGCAAGATTTTCTTTTTTTCTCCTTCCGTCAAGGCTACGCCTTGCCACCTCCCTCTAAGAGGGAGGCTTTAAAGTGCGAGCCAAAAAAGTTTCCCTCTTAGAGGGGGATGTCGGCAACGCCGACAGGGGGAGAAAAGTTCTGCATTCTCATTTCTTATTTATATAAAAACAGGAGATTAATAAATGACAAACAACAAATTTTATTTAACCACGGCTATTGCCTATTCGTCGCAAAAGCCGCACATTGGCAATAATTACGAGATTATTTTAAGCGATGCTATTGCACGCTATAAGCGGATGCAGGGCTTTGATGTGTTTTTTATGACGGGAACGGACGAGCATGGTCAAAAAGTGGAACGCTTGGCGGCAGAAAAAGGCGTTACGCCCAAAGAATTTGTTGACGAGGTTACCGCCGG
>JAISII010000192.1 GCA_031262125.1 Oscillospiraceae bacterium
GCCTGATGAAAACCATCGGTTGCAATTGCAAGGCTTTGTTCTTTATATTCTTCGGGGATTTTTGCAAGCGAAAACTCCAGATTTTCTTGTGTGGAGGTGGACATATCTTCAAGAATTATACGGTTTTCGGCAATTCCCAGTTCAATTAGCGTGTTTTTTATGGCAAGAGCTTCGGAGTACGGCTCATCGGCACCTTGCCCACCGGAGGCTATACATATTGAGTTTGGGTTGCTGTTAAGGTAGTCGGCAGCGGCTTCTATTCGGCGGAGAAGTATTGCCGAGGGTCCGTGCGATTGCACCTGTGCACCCAAAACAACTAAGTTAGCGTCAGCTTTTGCCGGCGTTGCGGCACAACCGAGGATTATTGCCGAAACAACAATCGCATATGCAGCAAATGCAAAAACCATAGCTTTTAAAGCCCGCCATGCAAATTTGGCAAGCTTGTTTTTATATAGCTTCTCTTTAATTTTTTGCACTTTAAGTCGGAACGCAAAAAAGCAAAAACCGCCAAAGCACATAAAGCAGCCAAAAACCTTGCCTATGTTTTTCCAATCATAAGGCAGGGGTACGGCGAACCACAAAAACAAAAAAATACACACAGCCGCCAAAATTTTGCAAAAAGCTTTGCTGCTTTTTGTTGCAAGACGTTGGGGCTTGGTTTCTTGTTTTGTTTTATAGTAATTTATAAACTTTTTCACGCTCTTGCCCCTTGCTTATAAAACAGAGTTTTTATTTTTTAAATATTATTTATACTTTTCTTCAAGTTTACTCATCCACAGTCCTAAAGAAATTTCGCCGACAAATAAAAAATTTATTTTTTTTATTTATATTTCTCTTCCAATTTACTCATCCACAAGCCTAAACACATTCCGCCAATAAATAAAACTGCTGCAAGCACAAAAGTCAACCAATCTGCCCCAACATAGCTGATTGTGTCTTCCGCTGCCATAAATGGGTTGGGCACTAAAATTAAAACAGTGCTTGCAATTACAATACCTATAATAAAATGGTACACCCGTGAGTGAAAACGGTTAATTAAAAATTCCATAGCCTTTGAGAAAAGCAAAATTGTAGCCAATGCACCAATGCCGATTGGCAGGAAAACGCCGACAATGTCTAAGCTTTTAAAGCCGTTTAGCATTGGGTTATAGAGCCCTAAAATAAGCAGCAGATTTGACGGACTTAAACCCGGCACAAGCACGCCCAATGCCAGCAAAACACCGGCAATTAAAAACCCGAAAAAGTTATCGGGGATAGTGCCGAACAGCTCGCTCATAAAGAACAAAAAGCTGCCGCCGATTAGCATTGTGGCTATAAGCCAAGTGTAGTCTATAAAATCTCGCTTTAGTTTTTTAGAAACCGACTCTTTAAAAAGCGAGGGCAGTGTGCCGACAATTGCACCGGCAAAGCCCCACAGCACAATTACCTGAAAATTCTCAAGCAAATATTCCAGCGGGTTAGACAGCAGCACAATGCCTGCCACCATCCCCACCCCAACTGGGATGAAAAACAGAAGATTTGCTTTAAAATTTTTGGTAAGATGAGCCATAAAACTAAGCAAACGCTCATAGATGCCCAAAATTGCAGCCAAAACCCCGCCCGAAACGCCGGGCAAAATAAACCCAAGTGCGATTACTACGCCTTTAATAAATCTGATAATCCAGCCTAAAAACCCGCCTTTGCCGCTGTTTTTGGCTTGCGGTTGTGGTGTTGTTTTGTTGCTCATAAAAAACCCTCTCTTGTGTTTATAGACAATTAATTGTGTGTTCTTCGAAACTGTTGCTTTGCACTTTTCTCCCCCTGTCGGCTTCGCCGACATCCCCCTCTAAGAGGGAGACTTTTTGGTGCGTGCCTTAAAGCCTCCCTCTTAGAGGGAGGTGGCAAGGCGTTAGCCTTGACGGAAGGAGAATAAAGGCGGCTTCGCCGCTAAATCTAACCTCTAGCCTCTGGAAGGGCAGGGCGTAGCCCTGACGGAAGGAGAAAAAAGATAAATCTAACTTCTCACTTCTAACATCTAACCTCTGAAATACTATACCACAGCAAACACTGGCTTTGCAAGCGTTTTATATCGTATTTTGAAAAATTTGTGAAACTTTATAATATATGTAGAAATTTGGCGGTTTTTGTGTTAAAATGAAATCACTTCAAAAGCATAATGATATTTTCATTATATAAATAGGAGGCAGACACTTTGAAACATAAAAAAATAAAAGCAACGGCAGCGTTGCTTGCTTTGTGCGTTGCTTTTGCTGTATTATTTTGCTGCACAGGTTGCCAAGGCGATGCAGAGAATAAAAACGAAGCAATACCTGCGGTGCAGCAAAATACTGTAGCTACGCTCCAAGATTCGGATATGATTGTAATTGAAGAACCTGTAGAAACCTTTAAGCTTGATGTGCCGGCTGTGCGGATGGAGCAAGATTCGTTCGACTGCGAGATTAGTGCGATTACAATGATGCTGCAATATGCAGGTGCGGATGTTACATTGGAGCAGATGAAGGAAGAAATGCCCTACCACGAAAGCGACCCCAACCAAGGATTTGTGCTTGCGGAGCATGTAAATGTAATATACCCGCCCGCATTAATGCCTCTCGTGAATAAATACACAAACGGACGTGCGAAAAACATGACCGCTTGCGGATATGACGAGCTTAAAAATCACATAAAAAAGGGCTTTCCTGTCGTTGTGTGGGCAGGAGATTTCCACAGTCTATCCGACGATGAATATTCTAATGCATATTATCGCAGCCACACGATTTGTCTGCTGGGGTATGACGACTACGGGCTGTATTATAACGACCCGTATACAGGCAAAGAGGAAAATATAACTAAAGATGATTTCGAGTTCCGCTGGGAATACAAGGATTATATGGCTATATCGTATGAGTGAGGGTGGGATTAAACCACCCCGTCTGCTCTGTGCAATCTAAAAATATTTTTATTTTTTTAGATTTTTAACAAAAAATGAATTTTATTTTTTACTAAGGGAGCAGCCACCCCTCCCCGGAGGGGAATTTTTTCTCGTTGCCGAGACTTTTGGTTTATCGCTTCGTTTGTTTTAATTTGTTTTTGTGGTTTGCTCTTAGTCTATTACTCTTGCAAATATTCCCCTCCGTGGAGGGGTGGCTTCGCTTTAGCGAAGACGGGGTGGTTTCTGCGGAAAGTTTTATTTTTATTTAAATTAAATTAAAATAAAATTTAAATTTTTTGAGATCATGGTGTTTTGCAAACAAGGGTGGTTCCTACTTAATGTGCCACCTTTAAGGGCATTACATTTTCGCCGTAATATTTGCTTACCCCGTCAAGGTAT
>JAISII010000021.1 GCA_031262125.1 Oscillospiraceae bacterium
CTGTTCACTGCGGCACAAGCCGCATATTTGGAGCAGCTGATGGGAATCGAACCCACGCGATCAGCTTGGAAGGCTGAAGTTCTACCATTAAACTACAGCTGCAAATCTATTGACTTTTAACAACGCTGTTTATTTTACCACAGCAAGAGTTAAAAGTCAATGGTTTAACATTAGTTTTGTGTTTGTTTTTAGGCTAAAATAATTTTTTAAAACGCTTTTTTAAAAATCAAACAAATCAATTAACTCACCAAAACCTCAACGCCGTTTTCGCCTTTAACCAGCTTTATGTCCATAGCGGTTTTTTGGGGATTGTTGATTATTGTTTCGGCTATTTTGTCCTCGGCTTGGCGGCGAATAAAGTTGCGTAAATCACGTGCACCGCTTTTGCCACCGATTGATTCCTCGGCAATGTAGGCACAAACTTCGTCGTCGAAGGTGAATGAGATTGATTTTTCGGCAAGCACTTCGATATATTCGCTAAGCATCAGCTTTGCAATGTTTTTGTAATTGTCAAGTGTAAGCTCTTTAAAAACAATAACCTCGTCTATTCGTGCCAAAAATTCGGGGCGTAAAAAATCCGACAAGGCTTTAAGTGCCTTTTCACGGGTAATATCTCCCGATGATTTGCCAAAACCAAGCGAATTTTCTCGTTTATCGGAGCCTGCGTTGGATGTCATCACAATAACGGTATGTTCAAAATTAACCACACGCCCATGGGCATCGGTCAGGCGTCCTTCGTCCATTATTTGCAGCAGAATGTTTAAAACATCGGGGTGAGCTTTTTCGATTTCGTCAAAAAGCAGCACCGAATACGGCTTGCGGCGGACTTTTTCGGTAACCTGCCCTGCTTCGTCATAGCCGACATAGCCCGGGGGCGAGCCGATGATTTTAGACACCGAGTGCTTTTCCATAAACTCCGACATATCTAAGCGGATTAATGTTTCGGGTGTGTCAAAAAGCTCTTTTGCAAGCACTTTTACAAGCTCGGTTTTGCCCACGCCTGTTGGACCCACAAATATAAACGATGCCGGCCTGCGGCGGGGGGATATTTGCACCCGGCTGCGTTTGATAGCCGAAGATAGTGCATCTACCGCTTCGTCCTGCCCTATTATATGCTGCTTTAGGGTTGTGCCGATGTCTTTAAGCTTTAGCAGCTCGTTCTCCTGCACTTTGCTGGAGGGTATACCCGTCCACAGTTCTATTACTTTTGCCAAATCGGCTTCGGTTACTGCGGCAGTAATGTTCTTTTTATCTACATTATTCAGTTCTTCGTCCAAAAGTGCAATTTCGGTTGTTACTTTTGCCAAAGCTTCATAATCCAGCTCTTCGCCGGAGGTTGCATACTCGTTTTGCACAGCCTCTAACTGTGCTTTTTTGCTAACCAGTGAGTCGTATTTTTCACGGTCTTTATTTGCAATTGAGGCACAAGAGCAAGCTTCATCCAGCAGGTCAATTGCTTTATCGGGCAAAAAGCGGTCGTTAATGTACCGCTCGCTGAAAATAACGACTTTGCGGACGATTTCGCTGTCGACAATAACATTATGGTGCTGCTCGTAATAATCTTTAACCCCGCCCAAAACCTCAATAGTTTCGGCAACCGACGGCTCGCCAACGGTAACGGGCTGAAAGCGGCGTTCGAGTGCACTGTCTTTTTCGATATGCTTGCGGTACTCGTTAAAGGTGGTTGCACCAATAACCTGTATTTCGCCGCGAGAGAGTGCGGGTTTTAGAATATTAGCGGCATTCATTGTACCCTCGTTATCGCCCGCACCCACAAGCTGATGCACTTCGTCGATAAAGAGTATTATGTTGCCTGCATCTTTAATTTCTTTAATCAAACCTTTAATGCGGCTCTCAAACTGCCCACGGAACTGTGTGCCGGCTATAAGCGAAGTTAAATCGAGCATTTGCACTTCTTTATTTTTAAGCCGCTGCGGCACTTCTTGCCGTGCAATTTTAATAGCCAGCCCTTCGGCAATTGCGGTTTTGCCAACGCCGGGTTCGCCGATTAGGCAGGGGTTATTTTTGGTACGGCGGCTTAAAATTTGAATAACACGCTCAATTTCTTTATCTCGCCCGATGATACGGTCAATCTCTCCGTTGCGGGCTTTTTTTGTTATGTCCTCGCAATAAAGGGTTATGTGTTTGCGGTTTTTGGGCGGTTTATCGTTTGGCTTTTTGGCATCTTTTTTGCGTTGGTTTTGCGGCGGTGGAGTGCTGCCGGGAGCTTGCGGAATTGCACCGTCGGGGTTTTGAGCAGACGGCATAATGGAGCGAAAAAAGTTAGGGAACGCCCTTGCCCCGCCGGGTTGAAAGCCTATGTCAGGGTCGGTGCTGTTTTCGTCGTCTTCTTCGTCGGAATCATCGTCGCCTTGGTCGCCCAGCATTTCGGGGGGCAAAGCTGCACCACGCAGCAAATCGCCCAATGTTTCGTTTTCGTCCAAAGATTCCATAACCGAATCCATTTGCTCTTGAACCATCTCCAGCTCTTCGTCGCCTATGCCCATTTTTTTGAGTATATCGTCAATTGGCTTAACGCCCAGTTCTCTTGCACAGGGCAAGCAATAGCCACGGGGTTTGTCGTCAGGCCCGCCCGAAATATAAACTACGGCCGGTCTTTGGTTACATCTTATACATTTAACTATTTAAAACATCTTCTTTCTTTAAAACTTAAAAACTTTTTAATAACAATATTTATTTAATATCCATAAAAATCGAAAAATATTTGCCCAAAGCAAACAGCATTGCCGCTGCGGTAATTATCATTAATACAATTGAAACAATAGACATTACACTGTCGTTTAGGTTGCATACAAAATCTAAAAATATAATTACTGCAACGCTAATGTAAAAAATGAAAGTGCCTATTTTGCCGTACCATTTGGCTGCTGGGGGCTTTGTGCCACGTTTTAACAAAAGTGCAGCACCGCACAGCATCAGCAAATCTTTTATAATCAGCACAATTATAAGGGGCAAAACCGTTGGGAACAAGCTGCACAAGCACAGTGCAATGCCAATCAGTGTGAGTTTATCGGCAAGCGGGTCAAGCATTTTGCCAATCTCGGTTATTTGGTTAAATTTTCGGGCAATTATGCCGTCGAAGAAATCGGTCAGCCCCGAAATTACAATAAGCACCACAACGGCAATATAATAATTTTGGTTTTCTTTGCCCATAAAAAACGTCCACACAATTGGTGCAATAAGCAATATTCGTACAATTGTAAGAATATTGGGAACAGTTTTTAGTTCTTTATAATCAAATTTTACAGCCATCGCTTTAGCCTTCCATTTTCTAAATATATTATATGTTCAAAATTTTTAAAACAAACCCATTGCAAACGAATTATCAAACAGCCACGTGTAATTTGGGAACAGAGGCGAAGTGAACTTTATCACATAAATTAAAACAATTGATATTACCACGCCCTGTGCAAACCCAAGCACGCAACCCAAAAATTTGTTTAGGGTACGCAAAACAGGCAGCTCGAACACTTTTGTTATGATTTTCGAGAGCAGTTTTGCCACTACCGATAATACAACAAACAATATTATTATAACAAAAATCCCCAAAAGTGCAACAACTATTTTCTTAGCCGACTCCTCCAGCACTGCGGCTGCCTGAGCCAAGCCGCCGTTGATGGTGGATGCCAGCGACTGACCGTCGCCTAAAACAAGCTTTACAATTTCGGGCATATCTTGCATACCCATAGCTAACGAATCAGCCGTGCCGTTGCCCAGCAAAGCGTTTTGTGCCGCCGTGTGCACGGTGTTGTAAAAAAAAGTGTTGTACAACCACTCGGAAACTATTGGCGAAAGCCAAGAAGCTAAAATTCCGGCGACTATAATGGCAGCCAGCCCCAAGAGCATTTTTGCCGCCCCTTTTGCAAGCCCTATAAAAAAGCACAGGGCAATTATTGCAATTAAAAAAATATCAAAAAACATATAGCCCTCCACAAAATAGCAACTTAAAACTAAAATTTCTCATCAAAAGATTATTTGCCGCCAAGCATTTTTACGGCTTCGCTTGCTCGCAGCTCCAGCATTTTAGATACACCCTCGTCTTGCATTGTAACGCCGTAAAGAACGTCGGCTTCTTCCATTGTTCCACGCCTGTGGGTAATGAGGATAAACTGGGTGCTTGCCGTAAGGCGGCGAAGATATTGTGCAAATTTATCTACGTTCATTTCGTCCAGAGCCGCTTCGATTTCGTCCATTACGCAAAATGGTGCGGGGCGTACCTTCATAATAGCAAAATAAATCGCAATTGCAACCAGTGCCTTTTCGCCGCCGGACAGTGCCTCGAGATGTGCTACAATTTTGCCGGGCGGATGCACCAAAATATCAATGCCCGTGTTCAGCACATCCTCGGGGTCGCTAAGCGAAAGTGCTGCCGTGCCGCCACCAAACAGCTCTCGGAAGGTATGGGTGAAGTTGCTGTTTATCTCGGCAAAGCTTTGCATAAAAATTTCTTTCATTTGCTTTGTAAGGTCGGCAATTATATTTTCGATGTCTTTTTTTGATTTTTCAACGTCTTTTAGCTGTACGCTTAAAAATTCGTACCGCTGCGATACTTCTTTATATTCCTCAATTGCAGCCACATTTATGCTGCCCAAAGCTTTTATGTTCCGTGTTAGCTCTGCCAAACGCTTTTGTGCCGCTGTTACGCTCTCAATTTCGGCGGCCTGCTCCTCGGCTTTGCGGGGGGTGAGTTCATATTCGTCCCACAGCTTTTGGATTATTTCGTCGTACTGTTTTTGCGAGTTTAGCTTGCGTTCTTGCAGGCGAGAAAGCTCGCCCACTATTTGCTCTTTTTGGACTTGAATTTCCCGCTCTTGTTTACGCAGC
>JAISII010000062.1 GCA_031262125.1 Oscillospiraceae bacterium
GACATCCCCCTCCCGGAGGGGGACTTTTGGGTTCACTTTTTTGAGTGTACCTCAAAGCCTCCCTCTTAGAGGGAGGTGGCAGAGCGTAAGCTCTGACGGAAGGAGAAAAAGGCAAGCCCAAAGTCTCGGCAATGCAGAGAAATTCCCCTCCGTGGAGGGGTGGCAGGGCAACGCCCTGACGGGGTGGTTTGCAAACAGGGGCGGTTTATCCCCATAAAAAATATTAAAAAAAGGACTGATTTATTTTGACAGCTGCTGAAATTAAAAAAGAGTACGAAGATTACCGAAAAAAACGCCTTGCATTGTACAAAAAGCAAGAACAACTCAAGATTTTAAAAGACCGACTTTTGGCTGTGCAATCTCCCCACCTTAGCGGGATGCCCCACGCAACCGCCACCATAAGCAAAGTAGAAGCCGCCGCCGAGGCTGTTTTAATGTGCGAAGACGAAATAAAGCAAATGCAGCAAACCGATAAAATAAAGCGTGTTGGGCTGTTGCAGCGGCTTGACCTTTTAGAAGATGACCTTAAAAACATAATTTATTTTTACTACCTTAACGCCTATAGCGAGAGCGACACAATAGAAATTACATTTACTACAATTTCGGGTCAGCAGCCGCACTGGAAGCGGAGCATACGCCGCAGATATTTTGAGTTTAAGGCACAGGCTTTTGAAATTTTGGCACGTTGCAAGTCAGAAATCAGAGGTTAGAGGTGAGAGGCGGGTTTGTATAAATTGCAAATGGCAAATTATTTCTTGCATATTGCAGTTGACAAATTATAACAAAGTTTGTATAATTTAATCGAAGGCTTACCAGTCGGTAGGCGGTGTTCCTCTTTTCTTTCCAAACTTCAGCCACATCAGGGCAATACATAGGAAAGGGGGTTGTGCTAATGAGTATTTTAGAGCTTATTGCTTTATTAGGACTAATAGTAACAATTGTTTCTGCAATCGTTAAAAATAACGATAAAAAGAAATAACCGCCTGAGCTTCCAAACCAAGGCGGTTATTTTATAACCAATTTGTAAGGAGCACCGTCTATCGGTAAGTCCTTCACTTATTTATATTATATACATAATTTGTGGTTTGTCAAGAGGTTTTAATAATTTGCCACTTGCAATTTGCAATTTTTACCCTCTGCACCAAATTGCACTAATTCGCACCAAACTGCACTATTGTGTGCGGTTTTAAAATGTGATATATTATAATTGAAAAATTAACCCCAACCCAAAGTCTCGGCAAAGCAGAGAAATTCCCCTCCGGGGAGGGGTGGCGTGCGTAAGCACGACGGGGTGGTTTCAACACCCAAGATACAAGAGGCATCGACCAAATGACTAACAAGCAAAAAAAATTTGCCGACGAATATATTATAGACTGTAATGCTACCCGTGCCTATTTGGCGGCGTACCCCGCAGTTAAAAAAACCGAAACTGCAATGGCTAATGCGTCCCGATTGCTAAGGAATGCTAAGGTTAAGGCTTATATAGATGAACAATTGCAACAAATAAGCAACGCAAAAATTGCCGATGCTAAAGAACGGCGGGAATTTTACAGCTGCATTGTAAGAGACGCAGCACAAAAAACTACCGACAGATTAAAAGCCGGAGAAATGCTGGACAAATTGGAAGGTTTGCATACGCAAAAAATTAATGTTGAGGGTATTGTGCCGGTTGTAATATCCGGCGGTGATGAACTTGAAGATTAATCTTACCGAGGTTGTGGGCAAGGGCTACGGCACTTTTTGGAACTGCAAAGCCCTGTTTAGGGTGTGCAAAGGCAGCCGCCGCAGCAAAAAGAGCAAAACAACCGCTCTTAACCTTATAACCCGCCTAATACAATACCCGCAAGCAAACATTTTGGTCGTACGCAAAACCTACGCTACGCTAAAACAAAGTTGCTTTACCGAGCTGAAATGGGCAATTAACCGCCTTGGCGTTAGAGCTTTTTTTAAAATTACCGAAACTCCGCTGGAGATTACATATTTGCCGACCGGGCAGAAAATTCTCTTTAGAGGCTTGGACGACGAATTAAAGGTAACCTCGGTTACGGTCGAGCACGGCGTGCTGTGCTGGGGCTGGATTGAAGAAGCCTATGAATTAACAAACGAAGAAGCGTTCGACACCCTCACCGAGAGCCTTATGGGCTTTTTGCCCGAGGGTTATTTTAGGCAATGGACGCTAACCTTTAACCCGTGGAACGAAAAACACTGGCTTAAAAAGCGTTTTTTTGATGTGCAAAGCTCCGACGTTTTTGCAATGACAACAAACTACACTTGCAACGAATTTTTAAGCGAGCAAGATAAAAAAACTTTTGAGCAAATGAAAATTAAAAACCCACGCCGATATCAAGTAGCCGGCTTAGGCAACTGGGGCGTTGAGGAAGGTTTGATTTTCGAGAACTGGGAAGTTAAAGAATTTGACAAAAAAGAACTGATAAGGCAAAACAACAACGGCTATTTGGCATACAAACCGTTGTTTGGGCTTGATTTCGGCTTTAGCGTTGACCCGACGGCTTTTGTGGCTGCATTGGTTAAGCTTAATAAGCCGGAACTTTATATTTTTGACGAAATTTATCAACGAGGGCTTACAAACAAAGAGATTTACAACGCAATAAGGCAAAAAGAGTACCACAAACAGCTTATTATTGCCGATTGCGAAGACCCTCGCACAATAAACGAGCTGCAAATTTTGGGGCTTAGCCGCATTAGGGCAGCAAAAAAAGGTGCCGACAGCATCCGTGCCGGAATACAGCGGCTGCAAGATTACAAGATTTTTGTTCACCCCTCTTGCACAAATTTCGAAACCGAAATCGGCTCTTACCGCTGGTCGGTTAACAAATTTGGCGAGCAAACAGGCACCCCCGTAGAGGGCAACGACCACTTGCTTGACGCCCTGCGTTACGCAACCGAAGGTCTGCACAGCGATAATTTTAGTTTTTGAATTTAGTTTTTTTATTTTTATTTAAATTTAAATAGAAATTTAAATTTTTTGCCCAAGGTGGTTTGCAAAACCCCTTGACAAACCACAAAATATGTATATAATATAAATAAAGAAGAGCTTACCAGTAGACGGTTGCTCCCAAAAAATCAGTTTAAAAAATAACCGTTAGTTTGGATGCCAGCGGTTATTTTTTGTTGTTATAATACTTTATAACAAGCGAAAAAATGCCTATAAGTACACTGCAAAAAGCAAAAAGCTCATGCCATGACACCATATTAAGCACCCCCTTTCAGCCCA
>JAISII010000079.1 GCA_031262125.1 Oscillospiraceae bacterium
CCTGTTTGGAACTCCGGCTCGGAAGGGATTGAAATTTTGCATTCGTTTATCGGGTTTGCACCAAGCCCCGACTCTCTGTAAAAGTCATTGCAAATTTCGTCTTCGTCATAGCCTTTAAAAATTCAAAGTCGAACAACTTCTATGCACTAACGTAGCATACACGGGTCGCCCTACACACAAAATAGCTTCAGGTTTCCGGCTCAGAAGCGAGAGGTTATAGTTTTTGCATACCGATTTTCACCAAACATCGGCTCTCTTTAATGCTAATTGCTCTAACCATTCTTCGTCATAGCCTTTAAAAATATTAAATTTTCACGATTATAACACATCAAAAACGGGATGTCAACGGTTTTTTAAAATTTTTTTTGAAATTCAAACTATTTTTCTTTTTAGATTGCTTTTTGGGTACGGTTTTAAAAGTTAAACAAACCCTATAAGTGTGAAAAAAGAGTTTAAAAAATCAAATTCTACGCCCTAAAATCTCAACATTGTTTTTATAATACTCTTCAAATGTTCCGGTGTCTAAGGCGTTGCGAATTTCTTGCAGCAGGTTATTATAAAAATAAAGGTTGTGCATAACGCAAAGCCTAAAGCCCAGCATTTCTCCCGCTTTTATAAGGTGGCGTAAATAGGCACGGCTGTAGTTTTTGCAAGTGGGGCAATTGCAGCGGTCGTCCACGGGGGAGTCGTCGGTGGTGTATTTTGCGTTTATAATATTAATTATGCCGTTGCTTGTAAAAAGGTGCCCATGCCGTGCATTGCGGGAGGGCATAACGCAGTCAAATATATCTATCCCACGCCGCACGCCCTCTAAAATGTTAACGGGTGTGCCGACGCCCATAAGGTAGCGGGGTCTGTCGGAGGGGGCATGGGGCAGGGTGCAGTCTAAAATTTCGTACATTACCTCGGCAGGTTCGCCCACAGCAAGCCCGCCTATTGCATAGCCCGGCAAATCAAGCTCTGCAATTTCCTTCATATGCTCCACACGCAGGTCGGGGTAGGTGCAGCCTTGGTTTATGCCAAACAGCAATTGGTTTTTATTAATTGTGCCGTCCATAGAGTTAAGCTCTGCCATTTTTGCTTTGCAGCGGTGCAGCCAGCGTGTGGTAAGCTCTGTTGAGCGTTTTGCATATGCGTGTTCGGCAGGGTTTTCTACACATTCATCAAACGCCATTGCAATTGTCGAGCCTAAGTTAGACTGAATTTGCATACTTTCTTCGGGTCCCATAAAAATCTTACGCCCGTCCACATGGCACTGGAAAGTAACGCCCTCTTCACGAATATTACGCAGCTTTGCAAGCGAAAACACCTGAAACCCGCCGCTGTCGGTAAGAATAGGACCTTGCCAGCCCGTAAATTTATGTAGCCCGCCCATTTGTTTAACGACCTCGTCGCCGGGGCGTACCAGCAGGTGGTATGTGTTGCACAGCATTACTTGGCAGTTTATGTCAGCCAAATCATAAGCCGAAAGTCCGCCCTTTATTGCGGCGGCTGTGGCAACATTCATAAAAGCAGGGGTTTGCACCGTACCGTGCACGGTTTTAAATTCGCCCCGCCGGGCTAACCCTTCGGTTTTTGTTATTTTAAGCATTTGACTCCCCTCAAACAATCATCATACTGTCGCCGAAAGAAAAGAACCTGTATTCTTCCTCTACAGCGGTTTTATATGCATCCATTGTGGTTTTGTAGCCCGCAAAAGCGGCAACAAGCATAATCAGGGTGCTTTCGGGCAAATGGAAGTTAGTAATCAGCCCGTCCAGCACGTTAAATTTGAACCCGGGGTAAATAAAAATTTCGGTCGAGCCGCTGTCGGCGGCAATTTTGCCCAGTTTCGCAAACACACTTTCCAGTGTTCGGCAAGAGGTAGTGCCAACCGAAATTACCCGCCCGCCCTCGGCTTTTGTTTGGTTAATGGCCTCGACGGCGGCTTGCGGCAGGTTATAAAATTCGCAGTGCATTTTGTGGTCGGTTATTTCGTCCGCCTTAACGGGGCGGAAGGTGCCCAACCCCACATGCAGGGTTAGCTTTGCAATGCGGACACCTTTTTGCGTCAGCTCTTCTAAAAGCTTTGGTGTAAAGTGTAAGCCCGCAGTCGGTGCAGCTGCCGAACCCAGTTCGTGCGAATATACAGTTTGGTACCGCTCTTTGTCGGCTAATTTTTCGGTAATATACGGCGGCAGCGGCATTTGCCCGATTTTCTCAAGGTTTTCAAAAAAAGTGCCGTTTTTAAAGCTAAAATTAATATGCCTGTTGCCCTCGGGCGTAACATCTGTAATTGTGCCGCTCATAACATTATCGCCAAAAATAAAGCAATCGCCCGTTTTTGCTTTTTTGCCGGGCTTGCAAATTGCTTCCCACAAATTTTGGCTAATTTGCCGCAACAGCAAAAACTCAACAGGCTTTGCATAGTCTTCTTTAACCCCGAAAATTCTTGCAGGCAAAACCCTCGAATCGTTAATAACCAAGCAGTCGCCGGGGTTTAGCAGTGTGGGCAGCTCATAAAAATGCCTGTGGGTAATTTTTCCTGTATTTCGCTCTAACAGCATTAAGCGTGAGGCATCCCGTTGCTGCAACGGTGTTTGTGCAATCATGCTTTGCGGCAGCTCATAATAAAAATCTTTGGTTTTCAAACTTGTTCTCCTTATATAAAAAACCGCCCTAATTTGCACGGCTCTATTGACATAAAATGCGAAAAATGCTATATTAACTAAAGAATATAATATGTTTTGGGTATGCTTAACTTAGAATAATAACCATTTTGCAAAAAAGCACATATTATTGTAGCAAGCCGGTTTTAATGCTTGGCGTTAATTGCAACTTTCTTATTATACTCCAAAAATCCAAAACTGTAAAGTGGGAGCAGATACATATGAAAAATTACAAAGTCGGTATAATCGGTGCAACGGGTATGGTGGGGCAGAGGTTTGCCCTGCTGCTG
>JAISII010000101.1 GCA_031262125.1 Oscillospiraceae bacterium
CAAAGTGTTGGCAGTGCCTAAATCTATTCCGATATCTCTTGAAAGTGAAAACATATTTTTTAACTCCTGTCTTTGTAGTTTATGTTATATTCGCCGCAATATCAGCTTGCGGCAGCGGCAAAAATTCCGCTTTTTACCAAATTATATTTTAACACAATACTAACCGATATTCAAGGCATTTAAGCCGATTTTAACATTTTTATAAAAATTTTGTTTTTGCGGCGGCTGCTTTGTGCAATTTTTATTGGGTAGAGTATTTTAATTTTTTTTAAAAATCAAAAATTGCCGCACTAATCGCACTATAAGTTAAGAGAGAAAAAAGAAATTTTTATTTCCCGCTGGAGCCGAAACCGCCGCCCGAGCGTTGGGTATCATTAAGTTCTGCGACTTCTTCGATTTGGGGCAAAAGCACGGGTGCAACAACAAGCTGGGCAATTCGGTCGCCGGGGTTAACCGTGTAGCTTGCCGCCGAAACATTGCAAAGCCCTACTTTAATTTCGCCCCTATAGTCGCTGTCTATAACCCCCACCCCGTTAGAGAGGCAAATGCCGTGCTTTACGCCAAGCCCGCTGCGGGCATATACAAACGCCGCCAATTCGGGCGTTGGCAACTCGATTGCCAGCCCTGTGGGCACAACCGCCAAATCGCCGGGGTTTATTACAATCGGGGCATCAATACAGGCGGCAAGGTCCAGCCCTGCCGAGCCGTTTGTTGCACGAACGGGTATTTTTGCGTTTTTGTTCAGTTTTTTGATTTTAATCTTAAAGTTGTTCATAGCAAGCGTTCACTCTCATTTTATTTTTGCTTTGTTTTAAATTAAGTATAACATAAAATTTTGCAAACACAATAAAAAACAACAACTAATTTTTTATCTTTTTATTGACATTAATATTATAGCTTGCAAACTATATTAATGAGGAGTATAATTTATTAAAAAATTATAGAAAGCAGAGCTATGCAAAAAATAAAATTAACCCCACGTTTGCAAATGTGTGCCGATTTTGTAAGGCAAAACACAGCGGTTGCCGATATTGGCACCGACCATTGTTTTTTGCCTGCGTGGCTGGTTTTGCAAAAGCACATAACACGGGCAATTGCCGCCGATATTAACCCCCAACCCCTAAAAAGTGCGGCACAAACGGTTGCACAGTTTGGTTTGCAAACACAAATTGAGCTGCGGCAAAGCAACGGGCTTGAGAGTATTGCCCCAACCGAGGTTGACGACATTGTAATTGCCGGTATGGGCGGCGAGCTGATTTTTGAAATTTTAAACGCCTGCCCGTGGGCAAAAGATGACCGCTATAATTTTATTTTGCAGCCGATGAGCAAAAGCGAGGTTTTGGTGCGGGGGTTGTACCGTGAGGGTTATGAAATCACAGCACAAAAAACCTGCATTGACCGCAAAAAGCCATACACCGCTTTTTTGGTTAAATACAGCGGCAACGTGCAAGAACCGTCCCCCGAGTTTTGTTACAAAACCCTGCTTAACCCCAAAGCAAACCCAACCGACAAGGCTTTTTTTGAGCAGATGCTCCGCTATGTTGCCAACAAAGCCAAGGGGAGTAAGGAGTATGTGGGGATATTGGGGAAATTGCGTAAAGATTTTTAGTTGTGAAAATGGTTAGAATTCTCTTTTTTCTCCTTCCGTCGTGGCTACGCCACGCCACCTCCCTCTAAGAGGGAGGCTTTGGGGCACACTCAAAAAAGTCCCCCTCCGGGAGGGGGATGTCGGCGAAGCCGACAGGGGGAGAATGCGAGAAAGCCCGCAGTTTATTGCGTGTGCCAGGCAAAAAATAATACAGCAAAAGGAAACCAAAAAAATGAAAATAAAAGAGCTGATAGAATTTACCGAAACATTTGCCCCGCTTGAATTATCAAAAGTGAGGGGCGACAACAGCGGCTTGCTTGCGGGCAGCGAAGATGGTGAATTTAGCAAGGCCATTTTGGCGTTAGACATTACACGAAATGTGGTGCATGAAGCACGGGAAAAAGGTGCAGAACTTATTATAAGCCACCACCCGGTAATTTTTAAACCGCTAACACATTTAGAACCGGCAACACCGCCGTATATGCTTGCACGGCACGGCATAGCCGCACTGTGTCTGCACTTGTGCTTAGATTTAGCAAGCGACTGCGGGGTGAACATTTGCCTTGCACAGCGGCTGGGCTTGCAGAACATAAAAATGCAACAAGACGAGTACCTTGCCATAGGCGAGTTTAAAACGCCGCTTTTGCCCGCACAGTTTGCGGCTTTAGTTAAAGAAAAACTGGGCTTGCCGTTCGCAAAATATTCCCCCGGCTGGCAATATTACGGTGCAAGTTTGCAAGAGCAAGTAAGTATGGACAACACAAAAACAATAAAACGTGTTGCCGTAACAGGCGGTTCGGGCGGCGAGAATATTGCTTTAGCGGTAGCTTTGGGTGCAGATGCCTTTGTTACGGGCGAGGTTAAGCACCACGAATGGCTTTTTGCACAAACCACCGATATGGTTGTGGTTGAGGGCGGGCATTATGCAACCGAAAGCGTAGTGCTTGAACCTCTGGCAAAAAAATTGCAAGCCCGCTTCCCGAATGTGCAGTTTGAAGTATCGGGCACAGAAAAAGAAGCCCACCTTGTAATTTAGCAAAAAAGTTTTGAAAGGCAAGTGTTAACATAAATGGAGCAATCGCAAACGCAAAACCCGTTGGGTACGCAGCCGCTTAATAAGCTTATTATGCAGTTTGCAATCCCCGCAACTATCAGTATGCTTGTGGGGTCGCTGTATAATGTTGTAGACCAAATATTTTTGGGGCAGGCAGTGGGCTTGTACGGCAATGCGGCAACCACAGTCAGCTTCCCCGTGCTTACGGTTTGCATTGCCGTGGCTTTGCTTGTAGGCATTGGGGCGGCATCTAACTATAATTTAAAATCGGGTGCAGGCGACGAAAAGCTTGCCTGCCGCTTTGCGGGCAACGGGCTGTTTTTCTTGTGTGCGTTGGGTCTGGTTGTTGCAGTTATTACTTTGATTTTTTTAAAGCCGCTGCTCTATGTTTTTGGTGCAACCGAAGCTGTAATGCCCTATGCCGTTGATTATTTGGGAATTACTGCAATAGGGTTCCCTTTTTTAGTGCTTACCGTTGGCGGCAACCATTTAATTCGTGCCGACAAAAGCCCGACGTATTCTATGGTATGTATGGTGTCGGGGGCAGTGCTTAACACAATTTTAAACCCTATTTTAATGTTCGGGTTTGGTTGGGGTGTTAAAGGCAGTGCAGTTGCTACTGTTATAAGTCAGGCATTTTCGGCATTTTTGGTTATTTTTTATTTTGCAAAGCTACGCAAAATGGAGCTTAGCAGAGCCGATTTTATGCCAAGATTCAGCATATTTAAAATGATAGCAGCATTGGGTTTTGCATCGTTCGTTAATCAAATAGCAATAGGCATAACGCAAACTGTGGCTAATAATATGCTAAAGCACTATGGCGAGCTGTCTGCCTTCGGGGCGGATATTCCCGTGGCAAGTGCGGGCGTTGTGTCTAAACTCTCGGCTATATTTTTGGCTTTTTGCATAGGCATTGCTCAAGGTTGCCAACCAATTTGGGGTTTTAACCGAGGGGCAGGCAATTTTAAACGAGTACGCCAAACCTACAAAAAAGCAGTGCTTTTGGTGCTGGGCGTTGGGATTGTGTTCTTTTTAATATTTGAGATTTACACACGGCAAATGCTCTGGCTTTTTGGCGAGGATAGCGATGCGTTTTTTGAGTTTGCCGAAAAATATATGCGAATATTTTTGGCTTTTACAATTTTTAACGGTTTGCAGCCAATGTCATCGGGCTTTTTTACATCAATCGGCAAGGCAAAACTGGGTGCGTTAATCGGCTTAACACGGCAAATTTTTCTGCTTGTGCCAATGCTGCTTATTTTCCCGCTGTTTTGGGGCGTTGAGGGGATTATGTTTGCAGGCCCGATTTCGGACTTTATTGCGGTTGCGGTTGCGGTTGTTTTGGCAGCACGAGAAATTAAGACTATGAAGCAAAAAGAGGCAAACAGGTTAGCAGGGAATTGAAAAAGTGAGGACAAACATGAACGGTAACAATAAAATTAAAGTTTTTGAGGACAGCAAAATCCGTGCTGAGTGGAACGAGCAGGAACAGGATTGGTATTTTTCGATTGTTGATGTTGTGGGTGTTCTTACCGACCAATCATCACAACGTGGTGCAAGCAATTACTGGGCAAAGCTGAAAGAACGGTTGAAAAATGAGGGAAATGAGTTGCTGACAATTTGTCAGCAACTGAAAATGCAATCGGCAGACGGCAAATTTTACAAAACCGATGTTGCCAATTCAAAGGGTATTTTGCGTATAATTCAGTCTATTCCATCGCCCAAAGCAGAGCCTTTTAAAATGTGGCTGGCACAGCTGGGCAAGGAACGTATGGACGAAATCGCAGACCCGGAGCTTGCCATAGACCGTGCTTTTCAAACTTACCTTAAAAAAGGCTACAGCGAAAAATGGATTAACCAACGTATTAAAACACTTGAGGTTCGCAAGGAATTAACGGACGAATGGAAGCGTTCTGGCATTGAGAAAACACAGGATTATGCTACGCTCACAGACATTATGACAAAGGAATGGAGCGGCAAAACCACCCGTGAATATAAGGCGTTCAAAGGCTTGAAAAAGGAAAATCTGCGTGACCATATGACCAATATGGAATTGGTTTTGAATATGCTTGCCGAGGTTTCGGCAACGGATTTATCTAAAGAGCTTGACCCTGTGGGTATGAACGAAACGGCAAAAGTGGCAAAGCAAGGTGGTTCTGTCGCAAAAGCCGCACGGAAACAATATGAAAGCCAGTCGGGTAAAAAGGCAATATCTCCGCTTAATGCAAAAGGTCTAAAGGAACTGCAAGCGACAGATGAAACCAGTAATGCCGATAATGATACAACGTGTATGGACGATTAGAAAGACTAATGGTCATAAAAATGAAAAATAAAATTACTCTTAAAAAAACAGCAGAAAAAATCTTTCTTTATATCATTAGAGCAATCTTATTAGTATTTGTTATACCTTTTATTGTTTACTCATTTTTCGTTTTCAGCGGGATTGCAATAATGATTAATTATTATAGTACACTTCTTATTTGTTTAGCTTTGTACTTAATATTATTTGTGTTAGTAATAATTGTTAAAATAATAAACAAGAAATCACATCGAGAAAAAGATAGTGAACAAAATACCATAAATAAAGATGCAAATACAATTGAACCTATTTTTAAAAATCGCAACGAAAGAGAATATAACATAGAAACAGAAGAAATAGAACCATATTTAATTTCACGCACAATAACCGGTGGTAAAGTTTCTTCTTGGAACGGAGAAGATATGGGTTTCTCTGATAAAATGAATATAAAATAGTTTGGTTGTATGCAAATTGCAGCCTAATATGGATTTGCTGACAGCTACATGGCAAAAGGCAAACCGCAAATTTTCTCCAAATACAAAGCTTATCCTTCAAGCAGGACTTTCACGCCACGTACCTATCGATTTGCTCTCTGAGTGGGCAGAGCCGTTTTTTGATAATGCAGTTGTTGCCTCAATAGACTTGTACGGCGATGAGCTTGCTCAGCCAATCGAGAATTTTATTCCGCTTTATAAAAAAGCAAAAGCAAAGGGCTGGATATTGCGGGCACATGTTGGTGAATGGGGAACGGCAGACGACGTTATGCGTGCTGTGGAGCTGCTTGAGCTGGACGAGGTTCAGCACGGTATTGCCGCCGCCGGTTCAAAAGAAGTAATGCGATTTTTGCGGCAAAACAAAATTCGGCTGAACATCTGCCCTACAAGCAATTTGTTGCTCGGCAGAGTGCCTTCTATGAAAGAACACCCTATAAGGAAGCTGTACGATGCGGGTGTAATTGTTACAGTTAATACTGATGATTCGTTGGTTTTTGGCAACAATCTTTCGGATGAGTTTTTTGCTTTATACAAGGCAGGTTTATTTACAGCCGCCGAATTGGACAGCATACGTCTTAATGGGTTTGCTAAAACGAATTAAGACGATTTTGCTGACCTCAACAAAATCGTGCATTTTCAACTCCAAAAGTCAAAGTTTACCCGCCTGCATTAAAAACAGGCGGGTTTTTGCGTTTGTTTTTTTAAAAACTAAAAAATGCTAAAAAATCTTTATATACCACTTGACAAACAATACTATACGCTGTATAATATTGTTAAGCTAATAAAAACGAGGTGATACTATGTCATTCCAAATATCGGGGGCGTTGCTGGATGCATGTGTGCTGGGCGTTGTAAACACCGGCGATACTTACGGCTATGACCTTACCCAAAGGCTGCAAAGTAAAATCGGTGTGTCCGAGTCTACACTCTACCCTGTTATGCGGCGGCTGCAAAAAGAAGGTATGCTGCACACCTACGATATGCCGCACGCCGGCAGGAACAGGCGGTATTACAGCATCACCGAAAACGGGCGGGCTGCACTAAATCAGGCAATTATTAATTTTGAAGTTTATTGCGGCAACATTAAAGATATTTTAAAGGGGGAAGTTGGCAATGACACGGAATGAATTTTCGGCACAGCTTAAAAAACGGCTTAAACGTATGCCGCAAAGCGAAATTGACAGTGCAGTAGGCTATTATGAAGAATATTTTGAAGAAATGGGTGTTGGCGGCAACGATATTATTCCCGCAGGGACAATTACGCCGGAGGCGGCAGCGGCGGGTATTATCGGCACTTTTGCGGTAGAGGACAAAAAATCGAATAACCACCGTACATTGTGGATGGTTATTTTAGCGGTGTTTGCATCGCCCATTGCTTTGCCGCTTGCACTTGCAGTAGTTGTAGTTGCACTTGCTTTGCTGTTGGTTGTGTTCTCGTTGGTAATAGCAATAGGCAGCACGGGCTTAGGCTTTGGAGTTAACGGCGTTGTTTGCATATTGGCAGGTTTTATTGGGCTGGTTGGCTATTGGCAAACCGGGCTGATGCTGCTGGGCTTTGGTTTGTTTACCGTGCCGACGGGTATTTATATTTTTTACGGTGCTATAAAGCTTTCGGTTGCTACCGTAGGTTGGCTTAAAAAAATGCTCGGCAAATTTTTGCTAAGGAGGGGTGCGAAATGAAAAACAAAAAATTTAGGCTGATTTGCTTGGTTTTTGCAATTGTGGGCATTTGCCTTGCAACCATAGGGTTTTTAACAGGCGGCAACACACAAAGCTATATAGATTTAAACGGAATCCACTTTGAAAAATTTGAAACACAAACAATTTCTAACAACCCTATAGGCGAGTTTTATGATATTGAAATTGACGTGTCCTCTGCAAAGGTCAGCGTTTTGCGAGGCGATGATTATAAAATAGAGATTGAAAACACAGCCGTGCCAGCAATATCATATAAATTAGAGGGCAAAAAACTTGTGGTAAGCCAAGGCAAAGATTTTATATGGTATTTGTTCTTTGGAGGCTTTACTTCAAATTCGGTAAATATTTATGTGCCGGAGGATGCACAAATTAATACGGTTACATCCGATATGTCGGCAGGCAGTATAAACGTAAACGACATTACCTGTGATTATTTTTACAGCAACCTTACCAGCGGTAGTGTGCATATTAATAATGTTGCAGCAACCGAGTTTAAGTCAGAAATGACGTCGGGCAGCCTTACAGTTGACGGGTTAGAATCCGACAATATGGATGTGTCGCTTACGAGCGGGAAGGTCGAAGCGAAAAACGTAACAACAAGGGAACTGTTCAATTTTGATATGACAAGCGGTTATATGTCGCTTGAGGGCAAGCTTAACGGTAAGATTAAAAGCAACATAACCAGCGGTAGTGCCGATTTGTTTTTGCAGGGCAATGCAGCTGACTATAGCCGAGTTATTAACGTAACAAGCGGCTCGGTTAAGGTTAACGGGCTAAAGCAAGAAGGCAGCTTTATAAGCCCCTCTGCTAAAAACAGTGTTGAAATTGATATGACCAGCGGCAGTTTTAATATACAGTTTGAGTAATATTGTTTTAAACACAAATTTAATAAAACACACCCGACCCGCCTGTTTGTTTAAGCAGGCGGTTTTTGCACCTTTTAATTTTTTGCCACATATATTGTTATAAGCAAAAATGCGTGAAATAATTTGTGTTCGGTTAGGAGATTGCGGGATGATTTATAATTTGAACGCCGATTGCGGTTGCAATTGTTTTGGTTGCAACGGGTGCTGCTGTGCTTGCCAAACAGGAGCAACAGGTGCCACAGGGGCAACAGGTAGCACAGGTGCAGACGGTGTGCAGGGATTGCAAGGCGTACAAGGCATACAGGGTGAAAAAGGCGACACAGGAGCAACGGGAGAGCAGGGAATACAAGGGATTCAAGGCATACAGGGCGTGCAGGGAGAGCCCGGTTCGGTAGGCACAATAGACGGCTCGTACCCAACCTATGAAGACCTTGTTGCCGCCCACCCCACAGGCAGTGCAGGCAACTATTATTATGTTGCCCCCGATTTGTATATTTGGGACGAAGATAAAGGTATGTGGGATAATGTCGGGCAAATAGCAGGTCCGCAAGGTATTCAGGGCGAGCAAGGCGTTCAAGGCGAACAGGGAGCAACAGGAGCTACAGGCAGCACGGGTGCTGACGGATTACAGGGAGAGCAAGGCATACAAGGTGAAAAGGGAGCAACCGGGGCAACAGGTGCGGACGGTGCACAAGGTGAAAAAGGAGAAAAAGGCGACACGGGGGCAACCGGTATTTGTGATTGCTCGGAGCTGCAAGACCGAATAGATGCGCTTGAAGGTCGCATAGTTTCACTTGAAAATCAAATTACGAACATAATACATTCTATTACGCCATCTGCCGTAAGAACGGTTTACAGCGACGAACCTGCTTTAATCGGTATTGGCTCAAGCGTTATTCAAACCGGTTCGAC
This sequence comes from Oscillospiraceae bacterium, assembly GCA_031262125.1. Classification (GTDB taxonomy): domain Bacteria; phylum Bacillota; class Clostridia; order Oscillospirales; family Acutalibacteraceae; genus JAISII01. The sequence continues at coordinate 8,912 of JAISII010000101.1, forward strand.
ATATAACTATTGGGGTGTAGATACGTTAGCAGCCCCAACTTCTTTAAACAACAAGCAAACCTACTATATTGCAACGACAGACCAATTACCCGAGCTTAAAGATTATCAAGGCTCGCCCACAATCACCACAATGTGGATTGTTACTCCTAATGGCAATACCTATACCCAGCCGGTTTATTTTGACGAAACAGGCGTTTATTTTACGCCGTCGTCTTCGCTTAACAATTTGCCTTTGGGCACATCGTTCAAGTTTACTCAGGCATTAATTTTGGCAGAATAGAGGGGTTTGTCGGTTGCTTTTTGGGGGTTTAGCGGGAGCTTTTTAGTTTGGAAAAGATGATTAAAAAAAGTTTTGAAAAATCAAAAGGCTGTGGTATAATAGTTGCAGCAAGGTTAAATCAAAAAAAAGGAGTTGAGCCAGTGAGCGAGCTTTTGTATAAACCTGTTTATACAAACACAGACGAAATAGTTAATCTTACGGTAAAAATTGCTGCTTTGGCGGATGCTTTGAATATAAAAAGCACAATGCAGCAAAGCCTAAAATTGCGTCGTGCAAACAGAATAAAATCTGTACATTCATCTTTGGCTATAGAGAACAACTCGCTTTCGCTGGAACAAGTAACCGCAGTTATTAACGGTAAAAAAGTTCTTGCACCCCCGCAGGATATTTGTGAAGTAAAAAACGCTTTTGAGGCTTATAACAACCTGCTTGCATTTAACCCCTATGATATTGACGACCTGCAAGCAGCACACCTAATTTTAATGCAGGATTTAGTGCAGCACCCCGGGCGGTTCAGAACGGGAGCGATTGGCGTTGTTAAAGGGCAAGAAGTTGTACACATTGCACCACGGGCAGATATGGTGTCGGGCTTGATTGCCGATTTGTTAAAATGGACGCAAAAATCAAAAGCACACCCGCTTATTAAAAGCTGTGTTTTTCACTACGAGTTTGAATTTGTTCATCCGTTTGCCGACGGCAACGGGCGTATGGGCAGAATGTGGCAAACGCTGCTTTTATATAAATGGAAGAGCATCTTCGCATGGTTGCCTATAGAAACAATTATTATGCAGCACCAAAGCCAGTATTATACCGCCCTCGGCAATTCTAACGATAAGGGCGATTGCACCGAGTTTGTTGAGTTTATGCTAAGAAGAATTTTAGAAACTTTGCAAAAGCATACCGACCAAGTAAGCGACCAAGAGAGCGACCAAGTTGAAAGGCTTCTTTCGGCTTTGGGCAGCAAAACATTATCGGCAAATGAACTTATGCAAAAGCTTAACCTTAAACATAAGCCGACTTTTAGAAAAAACTATATTAATCCTGCATTGGAAAAAAATTTGATTGTTATGACTTTGCCGGACAAGCCTAATTCGAGCAACCAAAAATATAAAAAGAATTTTTGATTTTATACCGACCAAGTCGCTGACTAATCTAAAAATTTCTCAATAATAAATAACACAAAAGCCTTGCGGTCTTAAAAAACTGCAAGGCTTAAATTGTGCTTAAAAGGCAAAACGCAATAGCCGGACTTGTTAATCCAGCATAATTTCTTTAACCGAAAGCTTTTTTGTCTTCTCAGAATAAAAGAAAATCAAAAGCTCATAGATTGCGATAAAAATTGCCAGCGAAACAAACATGGCTATAAAATCAAAATTATACTCGGGAATATTGTCAAAATCGGCAAAAACAACATCAACGGCTATTTGCAGCATAAAATGCTGATAAAGAGTGCCTACTGCAAAACCGATATATGACATAGGGCGGTAACCGTCCAAGATAGCATAGCGGCACTCTTTTTGCGAGTAGCCTAAGGTACGCATTATTGCTATTGTTTTAAAATTGCCCCTTACAACCGCAGTAATGGCAATAAAAAGCGTTGATAACGCCAATGCAAGCCCAATTAAAAGCATCATTGCACCCATCATTTCGCTGGATAATTCCCGCATTTTAAACGACATTTGCGTCATTGCCGAAAAGCAAAACGCAGAAAATATAACAAAGAAAACAAGCGATTTTTTTTGAGATAGGGTGCTTTTTTGCAATTCTTTAATAAACGGCAGCTGCTTTTTGCCGTTGTCTTTATGTTTTTTGGGAGTCGATGTATCGGAAGGAGAGTCTTTTAAAAGTGCTAAAACCGCCCTTTTAAGCTTGAAGTATGCATAAATAATGGCCAAAGCGGCGAACAAAACAGCAGGCAGAATGACTAAGCAGAATAAAATAGAAACATGAAAATTAATTGTTACCTCGGGCAAAATGCTGCCGCTGTTTTGCTGTGCATAAAAGGCGGGCATTAAGCAGAACGCCCCGGCAAACCCTATTGCCGAACCCAATAGAACACTAAGCCCAAACACCCAAAAATGCTTTGCAATTTTAATGTTTGGGTAGCCAATTGCCTTTAAAATTCCCAGAGATTTTTTGTGAGTGTCGATATAATTCTTAATATAAAACAGCAGCATAACCACAGAGGTCAGCAGCAGACCTCCTCCTGTGGCAATGCAAACAACTTTTACTTGCGATATTTGTGCCTCGTACATTGCAATTGCCTGTTGAGAAACAATCAAATCTTTAATTTGCATAATGTCAAAATAAAAATTTAAAAACAAGGTGCAAACTAAAACGGCACAGCAGGCGATGATTGAAATTCCGAACAGCTTTGCGGCGTCCTTTATGCTTATAACCATATGCTCACCACCCTATTTCGTACGCATTAAGCGGCGTTTGGTTTTGGGTGATGTCAGAGACCCGACCGCTGTTCATAGAAATAATTGTATTAGCCATATTTGCAATGTTATGATTATGTGTAACCATTATGACAGTAAAGCCGTTTTCTGCTTGCAGCTGTGCTATATAGTTAAGCACCTGCCGACCTGTTTGTTCGTCTAAAGCCCCGGTAGGCTCATCTAAAAAGAGGACCTGCGGCTGTTTTGCCAAAGCACGGGCTATAGAAACTCTCTGCTGCTCGCCGCCCGAAAGCTCATTTGGGGTTTTCTGCATTTTTTCGCCCAGCCCAAGTGCTTCAATAATAGCGGTATATTCAGTGTTCCCGACTAAATCGGCACCCATTTTAATGTTTTTGCGTACGTTTAAATTCGGCAACAGAAAATATTGCTGAAAAATAAACCCTATATTATTTTTACGGAATTTGGTTAACTCGTTGTCGCTGAATACTGCAATATTCGCAGAATCATACAAAACCTCACCGCTATCGGGGCGTTCTAAACCCGATAGCACGTTCAGCAATGTGGATTTTCCCGAGCCGGAAGCCCCTAAAATAACTGCAAAATCTCCGTTTTTAATAGTAAGGTTTATATTTTTTAAAACCTGAAATTTACTGTCGCCGTTGCCGTAAAACTTATTAATATTTTTTGCTTCTATCATTTTAATTAAACGTGCCTTTCTTTAATAACGATGTGCAAACTTCGGTTATCATCACGCTAATTTGTTCCGAGGTAAAGCGGCACATTTTAGTTGCACATAATGTTGCTATCCCATGGGAGTAAACCCACAAATGTTGGTATAATTTTTTTGCGGCGGTTTCGTCAAGACCATAGCTGTTTTGAACAGATAATAATATTTTTTCATAGTTTTCATCAATAAGTTGCAAAACACCCTCAAGTGCGGGAACTTCTTCTTTCTCTGCCATAAAAAGCAGCCGGAACAATATTGGTTCGGTTACCGAAAAAAGAATATATTGCATACCAACGCCCTTAAAAGCTATTTGCTCCGCTAACCCTTTTTCTACATATTCGCCATAAAGGGCTTTTGCGGCATTGGTTACGGCTTGTTTAACTTCTTCCATATTTTTAAAAACGGTAAAAATAGGGCGTGACGAGCTATTTAGTTTTAAGCTTAATTCCCGTGCTGTCAGGGCATAAATGCCTTCTTCTCTTACAATTGTCAAGGCGGCTGACACAATTTCTTCTTTTGAGAATTTTGGATTTGGGGGCAATTTTGACACTTCCTTTATGTTTGAATACAGTTGTTTTAAAACGTATGTTTTATATTAGCATACAACGGGTTGATTGTCAATAGCTAAAAAAAACGCAAACCCCGCCCTTTTTCAGAGCGGGGTTAAAATTTACAAATCAGAATTTTTTATATTTAAAAAATAAACTCTCCCCATCAATACCTATTATCAAAAATGCGGGTGGTTTTCTTTTCGCTGCGGGGCAAATCGCCCACAGGCACAGCAAGTACCTTTGCGGTTATGCCGATTTTCTCTTTAAACGTGCGAACAACCTGCTTTTCGAGGGCGGAATATTCATCCGAGTTTATCGGGGTTTCAAAATAAAGCGAGAGTATGTCTTTGCCGTTAAGGTGGTCGATAAGTATCTGGTACTCGCTGCTTACGCCCTCAATTGCCGACAATACTTCGTCAACCTTGCCGGGGTAAATTATTGTGCCTTTAACTTTAATCATATCGTCTGAACGCCCGATAAGTGTGGCAATACGGGGGTAATCCATTCCGCATTCGCAGGTGCCGCCAATGGCTTTGGTAAGGTCGTGTGTGCGGTAGCGGATAAGCGGTGCACCCTCTTTTTGCAGGGTGGTTATAACCAGTTCACCAACCTCGCCTTCGGGTACAAGCTCGCCTGTTTTCGGGTCGATAATTTCATAATAGAGATAATCTGTCCACATATGCATACCGCATTCGTGTTTACAGCTTATGCCTATGCCGGGTCCGTAAATTTCGGTTAAGCCGTAAATATCGTACAGCTCTACGCCAAGCTCGTCGGCAATGCGTTTACGCATTTTTTCGCCCCAGCGTTCGGAGCCGATTACGCCTTTTTTAAGGTGGATTTTGTCGCCGATGCCACGTTTGGCAATTTCCTCAGCCAAAAGCAGAGCATAAGAGCTGGTGGCTGTTAAAACGGTCGATTTTAAATCAATCATCATTTGCAGCTGCTTGTCGGTGTTGCCGGGGCCCATAGGTATAGCCATTGCACCCAAAAGTTCCGCACCAAGCTGGAAGCCGATGCCCGCCGTCCACAAACCGTAGCCCGGTGTTATGTGAATACGGTCGGATTGGGTAATGCCCGCTGTTTCGTAGCAGCGTTTGAACATTATTGCCCAGTCTTCAACGTCCTTTTTTGTATAGGGGATTATTACAGGAGTGCCCGTTGTGCCCGACGAAGAATGAATACGCACGATTTCGTCCTCTGGCACGGCACAAAGCCCCAAGGGGTAGGCGTCCCGCAGGTTTTCTTTATCGGTAAAGGGCAGCTTTAAAAAATCCTCATAGGTTTTAATGTCGTCCGGCTCGATTCCTGCAAAATGTTTGGTATAAAACTCGCTGTTTTTCGCTTTTTTAATATTTTCTACTATTAGGTTTAAGGTTTCTTGATTCATAACGATTTCCCTCCGGATGATTGTTCTATAATAAGTTTTTTGCCGTAGTTTAGTGCAAGCAGGTTGTTCTCTACAAACTGCGGTTTGCCGAAAGACGAGATTGTATTTTCAAGTGCTTGCGGCTCAAAGGGCAGCACGCCCAACGCCGCCGCAGCACCCAGCATTGCAACATTAACACTTTTTGCAGTGCAGGTTTGCAGCAAAGCATCGCCGTCTAAAATTACCGCTGTTGGCACATTTGTTCTAAGCCAGTCAAGCACTGCTTTATCGTCGTATTTTATGCCGGAGGGGTAGACGGCACGGCTGCTTGTAATAAGCTGCCCGCCGTTTTTAAGGTACGGGTACGCCCGCACTGCTTCGCCCGGCTCCAGTGCAATTATAACATCTGCCTGCCCTTGCGGGATAAGCGAGCTGAAAACCTCGCCCTTTGCAATGCGTAAATGGCTTGCAACACTGCCGCCACGCTGTGCCATACCGATTGTTTCGCTGCC
>JAISII010000121.1 GCA_031262125.1 Oscillospiraceae bacterium
GGTTTTTACAATAAAAAAACCAAATAAACACTTGATTTTTATAAAAATAAATGTTAAAATGAGTATTACGTTATGTGAATCTTACAATATGGAGGTGAGACTGTGCCAAATATTAAATCCGCAAAAAAACGTGTAAAGGTTATCGCAAAAAAAACAGCACAAAACAAAACCATTAAAACCGCTTTAAAAACCGCTGTTAAAAAAGCTTATATTGCTGTTGACACAAACAGTGATGATAAAGCTCAGGCAGTTTCACTTGCCTTTAAAAAGATTGACCAAGCTGTTGCAAAAGGTATTCTTCATAAGAACACCGGTGCAAGGGGCAAATCATCTTTGGCAAAGCGTTTGAACGCTTCGGCGTAAGCTGTGCATTTATATTTTTACAAGTTAGGGCAGCGCTTTTGCGTTGCTTTTTTCTTTATTTTTTAAGCGGATTCGCCGCAAACCACCCCGTCTCAACACTCATTATTACCGGTTAATTCACATTAGAAAGGTTAATGGTCATAAAAAATGACATTAAAACAACTCTACAAACAGTCGGCTGATATTCTTGCCAACGTGGGAATTGACAGCCCAGAATTTGATGCACGTGCTATTATAGAAAACGTGTGCGGCATTAGCCGTGCCGAATTTATAGCCAATGGCGAAAGCGAAGTTGCACAAAACATCGCCGACACCGTTTTACAGCTTGTTGCACGGCGAGCAACCCGAGAGCCGTTGCAATATGTGATAGGCGAGTGGGAATTTATGGGGCTAAAGCTTAAAGTCAGGCAAGGGGTGCTTATACCAAGGGACGACACCGAAGTTGTAACAAATGCGGTGCTTCAATTTTTAAAAAACCGCCCTGCTAGCGAAATTGAAAATAACCCGCAAATTTTAGAGCTTTGTGCCGGCAGTGGGGCAATTGCCTTGGCGGTAAACGCAAACTTTAAAAACGCAAAAATAACGGCTATTGAAAAGTCGCCGCAGGCTTTTGCTTTTTTGGAGGAAAACACAGCCGCACACAACGCAAACATTACCCTTGTGCAAGCCGATATTTTTACCTGCCACAGCAATTTTGCCGATGCAAGCTTTGACGTAGTAGTGTCTAACCCGCCGTATATAAAAGACGAAGAACTGCCGCTATTGCAGCCCGAAGTGCAAAAAGAGCCGCAAATCGCCCTAAACGGGGGCGTTGACGGCTACGACTTTTACAGATGTATTGCTGACTTTTGGTGCAGCAAACTTAAAAACGGAGGTCTGCTGGCGTTGGAGCTTGGCGAAGGTCAGTTTGAATATACATCAGAACTATTGCAAAACATCGGGACAGCAACAAGCAAGCTAACCCAAATTACTGCACATTACGATTTGCAGGGCACAAAACGTGCCCTAACGGCGGTTTTGCAAAAACACTGTTAATAATTTAAATCCGATTCTCTTAAAGGCTTAATAACCTCATGAAAATCTTGCAGTGCGGCTGTTGCCCCGGGCAAATTATGCTCAAGGTAGTTGCCGCATTCTTCTTTTGCACTGCCGGGGATTTCTCCCCTGTGCTCGGCACATTTTTGCGTAATTTCTTTAATAAAATCAAGTGCTTGTGAATGAGCAACGCTCCGAAGCAGCAAATAAAAGCCCGTACGGCAACCCATTGGACCAAAATATATAACACTGCCTGCAATATGGCTGTTACGGGCATAGGTTGCAAACAAATGCTCGATAGTGTGCATTGCCCTGCCCTCTAAAAAAGGGGGCGTGTTGGGCTTGATAAAGCGAAGGTCATAGGTTACAATATCGCCGTCGGTGCGTGATATGTAAACACCGGGGTTAAGCCGGTTATGGTCAACCGAAAAGCTTGCAATTTTCTTCATACTCACCTTTTTTAGTTTAGTATTTTATATTTGCCTATGCAAAATAAGTGTTCTCTACAGTAAGCCGAACGGCAGCTTTAAGCTTGTCCAAATAAGTTTGGTTTGGTGCAAACTCGGTAATTTCGAGCCGTTTTGGCGGGATGTTTGAAGCCCCGGGGAGGGTGTGCATCCGCATATTTATATTTTCGTGCTGCACCAAAGCGAAAATCTGGCTGATTGATTTGCAATTGTCAATTTCGCCCAAGATTTCTTCTCGGCTTTTTTTACGGTACCCTTCGGGCAAAATTGCAGCCATATTCTCACCTCCTGAACTGTAAGTTAGAAATAATAATGCAGAATGCTCGTCGCAACACGCCCTTTTGAGCTTGTTTTTGTGCAAGCACAAAAAGCTACGCTTTACGGTTGGTTGCTCCTCTTTGCAAAATGAAACATTTTGCAAGTAGCGGCATAGCCGTAACATCTTAGCAACACAGGAGTGTTTTCATATATTCGCATAATGGAATTTTTCCCCATTATTTTGTAATTATAACATAAAAGATTTTCCATTTCAAGTATTTGCAAAACTAAAAACCGCCCCTTTTTAAAAAAGAAGCGGTTTTAAATTTAATTAACTATAAGCGTAACCTTTACGTTGTTGCCGTTTAGCGGGGTGTGCAATTCGTCCATTGTTACGGTTTGCATTTGCACAACGGCATTATAAGTGCCCTTTGCAAGCCCCCTACTTAAAGTTTGCTCGCCGATTGCTTTGCCCGGTGGCACATAGCCAGACTGGTACAAAACTTCCTTAATCTCGGCGGTGTCGCCCTCTGCCAGCCCAAAAGTAAACTTAACATAGCAATTGTTGCCGCTTGGGTTAAGCAAATTTATGCGGGATTGTGCAACGTCCGCCTTTAAATTTATATCGCCCCACCCGGGGAATCGGATTACCCCCTGTTTGCCGCCTGTTTGGTCGCTTTGCTCGGTAATATCTTTGGCATTAGGGTCAAGGGGGAAGTCGCCATTTGGGTTGCACCAATGCAAACACAAAAGCAGTGCTATAATCATCAGCAACGCCGCCGCAATCGCTATAACTGCTCGGAGCTTGTTAGGTTTGCTGCTTTGGCTGTGCTTTGCTGCGTGTTTTGGCATTTGTACCACCCTATTATTTATTTAAAATAATTTATTTGCTGTAGCCTGTTACGGTTAAAGCACCCTCTGCACTAAAAGCAAGCTCTGCCTTCGTGTTGCCGTCCTCGAATTTCATTGTGGCTAAGGGAGGATTAACAGTTCCTAAGCTTACAATCTCACCCTCGCTGCATTCCAAGGCTGCAATGGCATATTCAAAATTCGGCATAAAAGTATACATCATATTTTCTTGTGCTGCTACAATAACTGTTGGTTTTCCGCCTATTGCCAAACCAACATAGGCATCGCCTTTGGTAAAGCCGTTATCTGTTGCTATGGTCAGTGCACCCGGCGCTGCAATAACACTTGAAGATACCTTAAATGCAAAATCGCCGTCGCTATAATCTAAAAATCGTGCTTGATAATCCTCATCAGTCGGGTCGGCATCTACCGATTCGTACTGTGTGAACATGCTTTCGCTTACTTTGCCCCAAATAAGGCTGTAATAGTCGTCCCAGTTAAACGAAATCGATTCGCCGGGTTGTACTGTAATGGTCGCCATTGCTGTAACAGAAATGCTTTTTGCAGTTGCAGTACCGGGTTCGGCAAACAATGCGAATTTTTGTGCTGTGTCGGAATTATTGGTAACAGTTGCAGCAAGTTCGTCGTATGCTACAGGAGTTACATATGGTTTGAACTCACCAGTAAAATCAATAGTTCCATTATATTTACCGGCAAGTGTTGCACCGTCCCAATTTTTTACTTTAAGATAAAACTTGTTTGTAACGTCGGCTGTTGTTGCACCGTCTTCCAGCAAATCATCGTCAACAGCAAAAGAAGTGATTTTGCGACCCGGAGCTAAAGAAGAAAACGCAACACCGTCCTCACGGCTAACCTGATAATCAACAAATGCGCCACCGTTAACTATGGTGTAAGCATCGTCTATGCCGCTGCCTTCCGCACTAACGTCAATAGTGCCTTTGTTAAGCACTGCACCTTCGCATAGTGTAATGTCTACCTCTACCGTATCAAGACTTTCGTAAGTTAAAACAATGCTTTCAGGCACCTCGATAATATATGCTACCTCGGCAACCTCTGCCGTAACGGTAGACATTGCAGATGAAATTGTGCTTGCACTTGCACTGATTGCCGCAAAGCTCAGTAGCATACAGCATGCCAAAATTGCCGATAAAACTTTAATTCTCTTTTTCATTTAGGATTACCCTTTCTTTTTAAAAAAATCCTGCGTTTTTAATAGACCTCTTTTTAACAATATGTAAACCTTAAACAGACAAGCTTACAGAGTAAATATAACATAAAGTACAATAAAAGGCAAGAGGAAAATTGTGTCTTTTTGCAATAATTTCCAATTAGTTGGGATTTTTGCAGACACATAACACTCTTGCCTTATTTTAGTTATATTTACAATAATTTCAATCTGTTATTTTAAACGCCGACCGCACAGTACACCCATAACCGATGCCATCATCAAGCCACGTGTCCATCCCGAGCTGTCGCCCAAGCAGAACAAACCTTTAATGTTTGTGTTTAGCTGATGGTCCAGCTTGACGCAATTGCTGTAAAACTTCAGTTCGGGCGAATAGAGCAAGGTTTCGGGGCTTGCAAAGCCCGGCACAACATTGTCTACGGCATGAATAAAATTGATAATATTAACCATTGCCCTGTAGGGCATAGCTGCGGTAATATCTCCGGCAACGGCGTCGGGTATTGTCGGGCGTACGTTTGAGTGATTAAGCTCTTTCTCCCATGTGCGTTTGCCCTCTAAAATATCGCCGAAACGCTGCACCAAAATTTGCCCGTTAGCCAGCATATTGGTTAGCTCGCCTACCTTTTGTGCATAGGCAATCGGCTGGTTAAAGGGGTGCGTAAAATTATGGCTTACCAAAATTGCCAAGTTGGTGTTGTGCGACTTTGTGCCTTTATAGCTATGCCCGTTAACCACGGCAAGCCCATTATCGTAGTTCTCTTGAGAAACAAAGCCGCCGGGGTTTTGGCAAAAAGTGCGTACCTTGTTTTTAAACGGAGCAGGGTACCCGATAAGCTTTGACTCGTACAAAACCTCGTTTACTTCCTCCATAATTTCGTTACGCACCTCTACCCTAACGCCAATATCAACTGTGCCGGGGCGGTGTGCAATATTATGCTCTCGGCAAACACGCTCCAGCCAGTCGGCACCTTTTCGCCCTGTAGCTATAACAATGTTTTCGGCTGTTAAAATACGTTTGCCTGTTTTTTCTTCAATAACAACGCCGGTGCAGGTTTCGCCTTCTATAATAATATCGCTGCAATCGGTGTTTAAAATCAGCTCGACCCCGTTTTGATGTAAAAACTCTTCAATTGCACCATACAATGTGTGTGCTTTTTCTGTGCCCAAATGGCGTATTGGGCAATCGACCAGTTTTAGCCCCGATTTAATTGCTTTTTTGCGAATGGCTTTTACTTTATCGGGGTTTCCAATACCCTCAATTTTGGTGTCTGCACCAAACTCCAAATACATTTTGTCGGTGTAATCAATCAGCTCCTGTGCAGCATCTGCACCTATCAAGTTCGGCAGCTCGCCGCCAACCTCATAACTAAGCGACAGCTTGCCGTCGGAGAATGCACCCGCACCCGAAAACCCGGTAGTAATGTGGCAATAGGGCTTGCAGTTCATGCACTTGTTTGTTTTTTGTTTTGGGCAACTGCGTTTGTTTACGCTGCTGCCTTTTTCTATAATGGCTATTTTTTTGGTGCTTTTGCTTTTAATCATCTCAAGTGCAGTAAAAATGCCCGAGGGTCCCGCACCTATTATAATTACGTCATAATCATATTTGCTCATTTCGTGCCTCCGCTAACAAGGTTTTTTCTACATTTAGCATTATACCACATTCAATTCTTTTTTTAAATAGCTTGCAGCCAAACTCATAAATTCCGTTAATATCGCCGCAAGAGTGATATGCATTTGCCGCACAGCCTCCGCTGCAATAAAACTTTCCCCAACAATCGCCGCATTGCGGTTTTGAGTAAAGACTGCTTTTTTTAAACTTATCTATAATATCAAAATTTTTAACGCCGTTCCAAACATCGCCCAACGCAAAGTCTTTATCTCCCACAAATTGGTGGCAGGGGTACAACTCGCCGGTTGGGGTAACAGCCATATATTCGCTGCCACTGCCGCAGCCCAAAATGCGTTTGTGTATGCACGGTCCGTTTTTTAAGTCAATGTTATAATGGTAAAAGTTAAAGGGTTTGCTGCCTGTTTTTTCCCTCTTTAGCATCTCTAACGCCAAAATTTCGTACTGCTCAAATAGCACGGGCAAGTCATCATCGGTCAAGGCGTTTGGGCTACCAGGCGGGCAAACCACAGGCTCCATAGAAAGCTCATCAAAGCCTAACTCCGCCATATGAAAAATATCTTCTGTAAAATCGGTGTTAAAGTGTGTATAGGTGCCCCGCATATAGTAATTTTTTTTGCGGCGTTTTGCAAACTCAACAAATTTTGGCACAACCACATCATAGCTGCCAACACCGCCGGGCGTAACCCTAAAGCGGTCGTGTACTGCGGGGCGTCCGTCCAAGCTAAGCACCACGTTTGCCATTTGTGCATTGCAAAAGTCAATAACCTCGTCGGTAACAAGCATACCGTTGGTTGTGAGGGTAAAGCGGAAGTTTTTGTTGTGCTGCTCTTCAATGTTGCGGGCATAGTTTACAATATGCTTCACGGTTTCCCAGTTCATAAGGGGTTCGCCGCCAAAAAAGTCTACCTCCAAATTGCGTCTGCTGCCCGATTTTTCAATAAGAAAATCAATCGCCTTTTCGCCAACCTCTCGGCTCATTAGCGTGTGCTTGCCGTGGTAGGTTCCGCCACGGGCAAAGCAATATTCGCAATCTAAATTGCAGGTGTGTGCCACGTGCAAACATAGTGCCTTTATCACATTTTTTTGCTCTTGCGGGGTTGTTTGACTTTTTTTTGCTGCAAGCTTCACATATTCTTCATCGCCCGAGAAAAGTTTTCCCGCCTCTGTTAAAGCCGCAATTTCGTCCAGAGCTTCGGCGATTTCGCTCTTTTTATAGTCTTTTTGCTCAAGCTGCAAAATTGCCGCATTGCGGGCAGCTTCATTTAGCAGGGGTTCTTCTTTCGCTCCCGAATCACGCAAAAACTCAATGCAGTCATACGCCAAATCGTCTACCAAATGCACGCCGCCGCTGTTTACATCCAGCACAAAATTTTTGCCGTTTAGTTTATAGGTATGTATCATCGTTAATTCCCAAAATTCTGCTGTTATATTCAGCACAACAATAATTTTTACATTTTTTGCCAATTTGCACAACAAAAGCAGGAGCAACAAACCCCTGCCTTCTGTTAAAAAATACTTAAAATTATTCCTCGGTTTTGCCTTCGCAAGGTTGGTTGGCAATACCGCAAGAGGTTTTGCAAGCCGACTGGCACGATGTTTGGCATTCGCCGCAGCCGCCGCTTGTGCAGCTTTGTTTTAAATCTCTGGTTTCAATCGTAGTAATTCTGCTCATTACAAATCACCTTTCTTGTCGCTTTTTAAAAGCACATTTTTTTACAGTATTATTGTATTGCAAAAAGTGCCGCTTGTCAAGTAAAAATAGCACGCCGCCGCAATAAAAACGGTTATTTTAGCACCGCAACATCTTCATTTACAAAAGTTTTGTGCCACTTTTGCCCTGCTGCAAGCATATTTTGTGCAAAACCCGTAATTTCGGCGGTTATTATTTGCCCCGGTATAATTATCGGCACACCCGGCGGGTAAAACCAAATGTATTCGGCAGCAATTCTGCCAATGCACTGTGTTATGGGCAAAAAAACGTGTTTTGCACGCATTGCCAAAGCCGGAGGAGTTACAACTTCCGACGGGGTTTTAAAAATTTCGGCTAAGTTTGCATTTGCACTGCCCTGTGCATTGCAATTTGTTGGGTTGCACTGTGCATCAAACTCTTGCAAGGCACAAAGCAGCCGCTCTAAATCCTCTTTTTCATCGCACACTGTGGCAATTGCTAAAGCATTTTGCCCCAAAGCGTACTCTATTTGTATTTTTGAGTTTTTAAGCAGCCACAATTCAAGCTCTGCCCCTGTGCAATTGCATTTGCTTGTGTTTATGAGTATTTTACTGCGGTCGTGCGTAGGGGAATTATAAATCCGCAGGTTTTTAAAACACTTTGCGGTACTGTAAAACTCGCTCATATTGCGGTAAAGCTGCGAAAAATTACCGGGGCAATTAAACATTTGGTTAATGCACGAGTCGATAGATTCCAGCAAAAAATATGCCGGGCTGGAGGTTTGGAACATCGTCATAGCGTGGGCAACTTTGTCGAAATTAACCATATTGTTGCAAACGTGCAGCAATGCCGTTTGGTTTAGCGACGGCAAGGTTTTGTGCAAGCTTTGCACAACCATATCGGCACCGCACATAACCGCACTTTTCAAGCCTGCCGTACTATCATGTTTTGGCAAAAAACTAAAATGTGCACCGTGTGCCTCGTCAACAAGCAGCGGTACTCCCGCTTTGTGCAGCACGTTTGCAATTCGCCCGACATCCGACACAATCCCCTCATAAGTGGGCGAGGTTATAACCGCCAAGGCGGGTTTTGCACCGTCGGCAAGTGCTTTTTCTACAGCTTCTGCCGTAATGCTGCCGAAAATATTAAAATCTTCAATAAATTCGGGGTTGATAACAATGGGGTGCAGTTGCAAAAGCTCGACAGCGTTAAAAACCGATTTATGGCAATTGCGAGCAACCAAAATTGTGTCGCCCGGGGTTGTGGCAGAATAAATTGCAGCCAAAATTACCCCAGTGCTGCCGTTGACGCTGTAAAAGGTTTTTGCAGTGTTATAAATTTTTGCGGCACGTTGCAGCGAGCTTAAAATTATGCCATCGGAGCTGCTTAAATTGTCAAGTTCGGCTACCTCGGTAAGGTCCCGCCCGTTAACTTGGTTAAGCCACGGCAACGGTTTGCGTTTGTGCCCCGGCATATGGAAGGGGTAGGTATTTTGGTTTAAATAGTCATTTATACTCTCGTGCAAGCTTTTCATAAAAACTCCGAACTATGCAAAAACGGCAGCCGCAAAAGCAACTGCCGTAATTTTTATTTATTTTTGCAATTGTTTGTGTAAAAAATTATTTGGATTTTTTACGAAGGATAAATACAACGCCTGCAGCTGCAAGTAAAACTAAGAGCACGATTATCATCGAAGATGTTTGTACGCCTGTTTTTACATTACCGTTATTGTCATTGCCTTTGTCGCTGCCTGCTGAGGTAGGCTCGTCGCCTGTTGTGGATGCGGTTCCCGGGATTTTAAGCACTTGACCTGCTGTTAAAGTATCGCTTGTTAAGCCGTTTAATTCTTTGATAGCTTCAACAGTTGTACCATAACGATCTGCAAGTTTTTGCAGTGTGTCGCCTTCTACTACAGTGTAGTTGAAGGATGGTGCTGCAGGTGCTGTTGTAACGACCGGGTTAGTGGGACCTACCGGAGGATTGGTCGGACCTACAGGCGGGTTAGTGGGACCTGCCGGAGGATTGGTCGGAAGTACCGGGTTGGTCGGATCTGGTGTTACAGGTGTGATTGTTTTGGATTCTTCAACAGTAACAACGTCTTTAAGAGCTTCGTTGAAGTCGCCGCCGGAATAAAGCGGTACCTTAATCTGTTCGTCTGATTCGTCGAGTTTTGCTTCGCCGTTTTCGTCAACTTCAACAGCGTTCATATCAACAATACTAAAGCTCAATTTGGGGTCGCCGGTGGCGGTTGCTATCATATTAATTTTAATAAGTACCATCTCGGTTAAAAGAGAATCAACAACCACAATTGGGCTACCGTATTCATCTTCTTCCACTGTTGAAACTGCATTTATACCGTACGAGTTGCCGTTGGGATTATACTCTTTTGAAGCATTCATATAATATACGCCCGGTTCGTCATCCGGTGTATTGAATACGATGCTGGCATTTGAATCGAAAGCTGCAGGATATTGAGCTTGTGTTACGCCACTTCTGGGGGTTACAACAGCAGCGTCGTAATAAAAGCGTGTGTCGCAATTCTCGATTGCAAAATTGTCGGGGACGTTAACTTTGTATTCGAATGTAACAACATCGCCCGCTCTAACCCAACCTTCCGGCAAGGGGGGTTCTGTTGGAGCTTCGGTCGGAGCCTCGGTGGGAGCCTCAGTCGGAGCCTCGGTGGGAGCCTCAGTCGGAGCTGCTGTTGTAGGGTCTATATTTCCGGGTGATGCGGTTGTTGGTTCTTCATCAGCCGGAGGCTCGGGTGTGATGCCCCAAGCAGCATTGCCAATTTCTGTAGGTTTAGTAATCCTACCATTAGCGTCTTTATTAACACCATAGAAATAATACCATTTTGTTAAATATTTGGGGTGGGGGAAATCGGGGTGCATAGGTTCATACACGTCAAGATCGTCGTTCACATAATCTTGCGGAACGCAAATCATTCCATCAAATGTGTTGTAACCCAACGAATTACCTTCGTCATCGTACACTTCGTTCACCATGCCTTCGGGATAATCGGGGTTAACAAAGGCAGGGTTAGCACCTTCCGGCATATACAATTGTGTGCCTACATCGCCGGTTTGTGTTGCAACGTTAAAAACAACAGAATCGGTCTTATCTGTGCCGTTAACACCGTTGTTAAACATAATTCTGCCAACTGTGGTGGGAACTGTTACATAGAAAATGTTGGGGTGGCTTGTAGCTGTACAAGGTGCACCGGGCCACTCTCTATTATTAATGTAGCTCCAACCCGGCTCAT
This sequence comes from Oscillospiraceae bacterium, assembly GCA_031262125.1. Classification (GTDB taxonomy): domain Bacteria; phylum Bacillota; class Clostridia; order Oscillospirales; family Acutalibacteraceae; genus JAISII01. The sequence goes on from JAISII010000121.1 coordinate 10,741, forward strand.
CATTGTACCAAACATAGGCTGTGGCTGACATAGCTTCAAGCTCTTCTCTGGTATATGTTTTTCCGGTATACGGGTCGGCCACGCCGACTGCCTCGTCAAAGAATTTGTTGTTAACACCTTTCCAAGAATCAGGCATATAAAAATAATACTCGTTTAGATAATAGCCTGTGCCCATAAATGTGTTATCGTAATAGGCCGAAACATTGACAAGTGCAACTGTAGCCAACGAAGCTAACATTGCAACAGCTAAAATAATGCTGATTAATTTTTTGGACATAATAATATCCTCCTAATAAAATAATTCGTCCGATAATTCGGTAATTTGATTATACTATATAATTTTAATAAAAGCAATAGCAAATATTAAAATAATTGTTACATTTTTGTTAACAAGCTAAGTGATTTTGTAAATAATTAACAAACTTAGCAAAAACCACTGTTTGTTTATTAATTATCGTCGTTATCGTCATTTTTTTCATTTCCATCTTTGTTAATTGCACGGGAAGCAAAAACAACAATTAGTGCGATTGCCGCCGGCAAAAGAATCAGAATAATAACTACAATTACGATTATGTTTGCCTGCGAGCCGCCGGAGGCAGAGTTTGCCGCTTGACCGTTGCTGATAACATTGCCGTTTTCGTCTATTACTGCATCTTGCCCGGCGTCGGGTTTGGTCGCCCGTTTTTCAGGGTTGGTTCTCTCAGGGTCCAACGGTTTGCCGTTATCGGCACCTAAACCATCCGGCTGCATTACAAAAACGCCATTTTCGTTGGAATATTGCGGGTCGGTATTAATTATGGGCGGTTCTGTAACAATAATTTCGGCTTTGTCGGTGCGTAAGGTATAGGTTAAAACATAGCGAGAAAGGTATTCCCCGGGGGCGTCTTCATAAATCGTGTTCAGGTGTCTTATTTTATATGTAATATCGGTCGAGCCCGGCGATATAACCTTATAGGTAATACGCAAAACTTCTTTGGTTTTGCTAAAATCATACCCGTATATATTAGAAGCATTCAGCAAAGACTCGCCTTTTATTCCGCCTGGGTTAGCCATTCCGCTGGGGAACCCCATTGACACATAGGATCTATTAACATACTCCAAAACATCCGAATCATAATAAATTGACATATCAATCGCTTCGATAGGGTCGGGAACATCACCCAAATATAAAATATAGGTTACTTCTTTGCCGACGTCGACAGCCTTGCCGTTGATGGTAGCAGATGCTGCCATTGCAACAGGAAATGTGCCCAGCAGCAAAACAAATGCAACTAAAAACAAGGATGATAGCCGCAAAATTTTCTTCATTATCAAAACACCTCGGCATTTTTTAAAAATTATCCCCCCCGGCACTCCCAGGGGGGAATAAAAGTTTTATTAACCAACCGTATTATTTTTTCGTTACGGTTTATTGCAAATTTGCAAATATATTATTTGCTTGTTCTTTTTCTAAGAACTACGATAACACCTGCTGCTGCAACCATAACTAAAAGGAGAGCAAAAGCTGCTTGCGGATTGCCTGTTTTAGATGTGCCTTTGTTGTCGCTATCTTTGCCGCTGCCTGCTGAGGTAGGCTCATTACCTGTTGTTGATGCAGCACCGGGGATTTTAAGCTCTTGACCTGCTGTTAAAGTATCGGTTGTTAAGCCGTTTAATTCTTTAATAGCTTCAACAGTTGTGCCGTAGCGTTCTGCCAGCTTCTGCAATGTATCGCCTTCTACTACTGTGTAGATGATGAAGGAAGGTGCATCTGTAGGTGCTTCTGTGGGAGCTTCTGTGGGAGCTTCAGTCGGAGCTTCTGTAGGTGCTTCAGTCGGAGCTTCTGTGGGAGCTTCTGTAGGTGCTTCAGTCGGAGCTTCTGTGGGAGCTTCTGTAGGTGCTTCTGTGGGAGCTTCAGTCGGAGCTTCAGTCGGAGCTTCAGTCGGAGCCTCTGTGGGAGCCTCTGTGGGAGCTTCTGTAGGAGCTTCTGTAGGAGCTTCTGTAGGACCTTCAGTCGGAGCTTCTGTGGGTGCTTCTGTAGGCTCAGAAGGATCTACTACAGGAACGTCAACTTCAACATCTTCCGGTGTAATAGCAACGTAAGGACTATTTTTGTTATCACCAAGTTGAGCCATAAATGTAACGTCGTCTTTTAAATCTTGGTTGAATTTGCCGGCCTTGAAAATCGGCAATTTAATAGTTTCGCCATTTGCGTCTTTAATAGTATCGCCGTTTTCATCAACTTGAACTGCGTTCATGTCAAGAATACCAAAGCTCAAGCCGGTGTCGCCGTCGGCACTTGCTCTCATAGCAATTTGAATAACTACCATCTCTTGCAAGAAAGCATCGTAAACAACAATTGGGCTACCGTATTCATCTTCTTCATTTCTTGAAACAGCGTTTATGCCGAAAGAGTTACCTTTTTTATTATACTCTTTTGAAGCATTCATGTAATATACGCCCGGTTCAGTTTCCACCGTATTGAACACGATGCTGGCACCCGAATTGAAAGCTGCAGGAAATTGAGCTTGAGTTACGCCAGCAGTACTTGCAGGATTTACAACATCAGCGTCATAATAAAAGCGAGTGTCGCAATTTTCGATTGCCCAATTGTCTTTGGCTAAATTAACCTTGAGGCCATACCAAATAACGTCGCCTGCTTTTACTTCGTCCGCCGAAACGCTAACTGCTGCGATGCAAAGCATTGTGGACAAAAGAACGAGTGTAAGTACGAAGCTAAGGGTCTTTTTGCTTATTGATTTAATTTTTGACATTTTAAAGTCCTCCTAAAAAGATAAAAACCGATTTTGTATCAGTATTTTGTAGTCATTATACCACGCTGTTTTTGCAATTGCAATAGGTTGTACAATATTTTTTTTGTTTTTTATTAGAAATTTAGTAAATTATTTACAAATTGTACATAAATGTGGCTATTCATAACCGTTTTTGTTGTTAGATTGCCAATTCCACGAGTCTCGGCACATATCTTGCAGGTCTTTTTCGGCTTGCCAGCCCAAGAGGTTACGTGCTTTTGCGGGGTCTGCGTAACATTCGGCAATGTCGCCAGGGCGGCGGGCTTTTATTACATATGGTATTTTTAGTCCGTTTGCTTGCTCAAATGCCTTAACAATATCCAGCACGCTGTAGCCTATGCCCGTACCTAAGTTAACAATCTCGGTGCCGGTATGTTTTTCTGCATATTCAATTGCTTTAATATGCCCTTTTGCCAAATCTACCACGTGGATATAATCACGCACGCCTGTGCCGTCGGGGGTGTTGTAATCGTCCCCAAAAACTCCTAAGCTTGGCAGTTTGCCCACCGCTACTTGAGTTATATATGGCATAAGATTATTAGGTATGCCGTTGGGGTTTTCTCCAATGCGTCCGCTTTTGTGTGCACCAATTGGGTTAAAGTAACGCAACAGCACAACAGACAAACTCTCGTCGGCAGCCGATACATCGGTTAAAATTTCTTCAATCATCAGCTTTGTGCGACCATAGGGGTTGGTACAGCCCGTTTTCATGCCCTCACGCAGGGGTACACTTTCGGGTATGCCGTACACAGTTGCCGAAGAACTGAACACAAGTTTGGTAACATTGTTCTTTTTCATAACTTCCAACAGGGCAAATGTGGTGTCAAGGTTGTTCCTGTAATACATAAGAGGTTTTTCGCAGCTTTCACCTACTGCTTTAAAACCCGCAAAATGAATAACGGCATCGATTTTGTTTTCTTTAAAAACTTTGTCAAGTTTTTCGTTGTCGGCAACATCAATGTTATAAAACGGAATTTTCGTGTTCGTAAGCTCCTCAAGGCGTTTTAGCACCTCGGGGCAAGAATTTGAAAAATCGTCTGCAATAACTGCACTGTGCCCGGCGTTAATCAGTTCTACGCATGTGTGGCTGCCGATATATCCGGCTCCGCCTGCAAGTAAAATGTTCATTGGTTCCTCCTTATACTATTTATAATACTTTTTAGTTTAGCAATAAGTTGCAAAAATTTAGATGAATAATTCACATACCAAATCGGTGTAGCCCGAGGGGTCGTCTAAGTTTAAGCCGGCAATAATTCGTGCTTGACTGTATAGCAGCTCGGCATATTTTGCCGCTTTTTCGGGGTTTGCCGCAATTGCCGCTTTGGTTGCCGCAATTGCCGGGTGGCTTGGGTTAATCTCTAAAACCCGTTTTGCCTTAACATTGGCGGTTGGGTTAACCTGTGCCATATATTTTTCCATCTCGAACGATACTCCGCCCTTTGCCGTAAGGCACACGGGGTGGCTTTTTAACTTTTTCGAGATTTCTACGTCGTCTACCTTTTGCCCCAGTGTTTCTTTTACAAAAGCAACAACGTCCGAGTAATCCTCTTGCTTTTCTTCGGTTGGCTCGTTTGTTTGTTCAATTTCGGGGTCTTCGTTTAAAATTGAACGGAAGTCTTTTTCGTTATAGCTGCGAAGGCTTTGCAGTGTAAACTCGTCAATTTCGTCGGTTAAATAAAGAATTTCGTAGCCGTTGTCTTTTAAAAGCTCGGTTTGCGGCAGCTTGTCGATAGTATTTACGCTCTCGCCCAACGCATAATAAATATACTTTTGGCTTTCTTTCATTCGTTCGGTATATTCTGCCAAAGTTACGTTTTTCTTCTCGCTTGACGAATAAAACAAAAACAAATCTTTAACTTGGTCTTTATCCAGCCCAAAATTGTTAACCGCACCGTATTTTATAATCCGTCCAAAGCCTTCAAAAAACTTTTCGTACTCTTCTCTGTTGTTTTTAAGCAGATTTTGCAGCTCGGTTTTTATTTTTTTTGCAAGGTTTTGCGAAATTATTTTAAGCTGGCGGTCGTGCTGCAACAGCTCTCGGCTGATATTAAGCGACAAATCGGGAGAGTCAACAATCCCCCTAACAAACCGAAAATGCTCGGGCAACAAATCGGCACAGCTTTCCATTATCATAACGCCGCTGCTGTACAGCTGCAAGCCGGGCTTGTACTCTTTTGTGTAGTAATCGTACGGAGGCTTTTGCGGCACAAACAACAACGCTTTGTATGTAACCACACCCTCAACCGCTGTTTGAATTGTGTGCAAAGGCGGCTCGAAATCATAAAACTTTTCTTTATAAAAATCGTCATATTCCTCTTTGGTAACATCTTTTTTGTTTTTTTGCCAAAGGGGAACCATACTGTTAAGTGTGCGGGTTTCGGTAGCCGTTTCAAACTCAGGGGTATCCTCATCCTCGGTGCCGGGCTTGATTTTACGTGTTTCGACATCCATAATAATAGGAAAGCGTATGTAATCGGAATATTTTTTAACCAAATCGGCAATTTTAAAGCTCTCTAAAAATTCGCCATACTTTTCGTCGTCGGTATCATCCTTTATATATAGTATAATCTCTGTTCTCGGAGTTTCAAGCTCACATTCGGCTATGGTGTAGCCGTCCGCACCCTCACTTTGCCAAATATACCCGCTTTCGGCTTTATATTTTTTGGTTTTTACCACAATTTTTTTGGCAACCATAAAAGCAGAGTAAAAACCTACGCCAAACTGCCCTATAATGTCGATATCCTCGGTTTTTGCGTTTTGCTGCTTAAAGTTGTAGGAGCCGCTTGCGGCAATTGTGCCCAAATTGTTTTCCAAATCTTCCTTGTCCATACCAATGCCGTTATCACGCACGGTTAGGGTTCGGGCTTGTTTATCGCTTGCTATTTCTATTTTAAAATCGCTGCGGCTAAGCCCCAATTTGTCGTCGGTTAGGGCTATAAAACACATTTTGTCAATAGCATCCGAAGCGTTGGAAATAAGCTCCCGCAAAAAAATCTCTTTATGAGTATAAATCGAGTTAATCATCAAATCCAGCAGACGTTTAGATTCTGACTTGAACTGCTTTTTTGCCATTTTTGCAATATCCTCTTTCTTTATAATTTGTAATATAAACATATTTTAATACATTTTTCGCAGAATTTCAAGCCTTTTTATTTTGGCAATTGCATTATTTGGTTAAAAATGGTATAATGCTTTTGTAAAATCGGGTAAAATAATATGTATGTTTTGAGGAGTGAGCAAAATCGCTAACTATTACCTTAGGGTTTTAAAAGGGGTACGCCTTAACAAAATTAAGGGTGTAATAAACTCGGTGCATAAAAAATGCGGCAAAAACAAAGCTTTAACTTTTTTAGACATTATTTGGTGCTTTGTACGCTACCGTGCGGGCTATATGGACTATGAGCTTTTTGAGTTTTTTAATTGCACAGGGGCAGAGCGTAAAACCTATGTTACCCGCTTTAAAAACCGCAAGCTTATAGAACGCTTTAATAACCCCGAATTTGACTGGATTTTTGACAAAAAAAGCGAGTTTGACAAGCACTTTAAAGATTTTTTGGGGCGGGAGTTTTTGCCCGTTGCAGATGCGACGCCCGATAATTTAGCTAAATTTGCCGCAGGCAAAG
>JAISII010000162.1 GCA_031262125.1 Oscillospiraceae bacterium
TTATAATTGTTATTGTTACGTTGCCCTTCTGCTTTGCGGCAATTGGGCAAAGAGCATTATTTTTGTTAATCGGGCACAAAAAAATAGACCCGCTTTTTAAGGGTTATTAGATTATATCACACCACAGTTTATTTGTCAATTGTTTTTTTGCTCTTTTTGCAAACCACCCCGTCAGGGCTTACGCCCTGCCACCCCTCCCCGGAGGGGAATATTTCCTCGTTATGATATTATATGCTCTATCCGCACCTACATCTTCTCGGGGCAAGTGATATTAAACATACGCAGCACGTTTGCAATTACTGTTTTGGTGCAAACACAAAGTGTAAGGCGGGCTGCCGCTAAGTGCTGCTCTTCGCCCTTAACACGGCACGAATTGTAAAACTTATGGAACAGTGCCGCTGTTTCGGTTACATAGCGGGTTATTTTGGTGGGGTCTTTTTCTTTTGACGAATAGATAATTTCGCCCGGGAACTGTGCTAAATGAAAAATCAAATCACGCTCTTGTGCTGTTTGCAAAAGGGCAAAATCCTCTTGCGTTGCACTGCTTTGCGTTATGCTTTCTTCTGCCATAGAGCGAATTATGCTGCAAATACGTGCATGTGCATACTGAACATAATAAACAGGGTTTTGGCTGTCTTGCTTTACGGCTAAGTCAAGGTCGAAATCCATCGGCACGTTTGCCTGTGCCGTGTTAAACAAAAACCTTGTGCTGTCAACCGGCACTTCTTCCAGCAAATCGGCAAGCTGCACGGCTTTGCCAGTACGCTTGCTCATACGCACCTGCTGCCCGTTTTGCACCAGCTTAACAAGCTGCATTAAAATTACGGTTAGGTCGTCGCCGTTGCAGCCTATGGCATCCATAGCACACTTCATACGCATAACGTGCCCATGGTGGTCGGCACCCCAAACATTAATTAGGGTTTTAAAGCCTCGGTCAAATTTATCTTTATGGTAGGCTATGTCGGCGGCAAAATATGTCGGGTTGCCGTTTTGGCGTACCAAAACATCGTCTTTTAGCTCTAACTTTTCAATGTCTTTTTCGCTTTTACCCTCTTGCCGCAGCTTGTTTGCAACAACTTCGGCGTTTTTATACCACAAAGCACCATCTTTTTCATAAGTCAGCCCAGCATCTTTTAGCAAGCTTATAACCTGCTCTACCTTGCCGCTGTTGTGCAGCTCGCTTTCAAAAAACCAGCGGTCGTATTCTATGCGGTATTTTTGCAAATCCGACTGCATTTTGCTTATATTTTTCGGCAACGCAAACTCAACCAACGCCGCTTTACGCAGAGATTCCTCTGCATTAACAAAGCTGTCGCCGTTTTCTGCGGCAAATTCTTCGGCACGCTCGGTAATATCTGCCCCTTGGTATCCATCCTCGGGGAACTCCACCTCATCGCCCTTAAAAATCTGCAAATAGCGTGCGTTTAAGCTTTGGGCAAATTTTTCAATTTGGTTGCCCGCATCGTTAACATAAAATTCTTTGTAAGAATCATACCCCGCAGCTTTCATAACAGCCGCAAGGCAATCACCAATTGCTCCGCCCCTTGCGTTGCCCATATGCATTGGCCCCGTTGGGTTTGCCGAAACAAACTCGACCATAACCTTTTGGTTTTCGCCAAAGTCGCTTTGCCCGTAATTGTCGCCTTGCTGCACAATTTCGCTCATAGCCTTGCCGTAAAAACCGCTTGAGAGGCAAAAGTTAATAAACCCGGGGCCTGCAATCTCAATTTTTTCAATATCCAAGCCTGTTTGGTCAAGGTTATTTACAATAATCTCGGCGATTTTGCGGGGCGGCAGTTTAAAAGTTTTTGCGTTTGCCATCGCCGCATTAGAGGAAAAATCTCCGTGCGTTCTGTCTGCCGGTGTTTCTATATTAAAATCAAGATGCTGTGTGCCGGTTTGTGCTGTATCAAGCTTAAGCTCGCAGTTGCTTGCTGCTTTATTTATTGCATCGGCTATGGCTGTTTTGAGCTTATTTACCGTATCAATCGCAAGTGGCATTTTTGGCATCTCCTTTTGTTTTTACTTTAATTTTAAATTCGTTTTTGCTTAAAAAGTCCGAGTTGCAGTCCAGCGTATATTTAACCGAAATATCGCCGCTGCCATCGTGCAGGTTAGAGTTAATCTGCTCGGTAAATACTCCCAGCCAAATTGCCCCTGCCCCGGTGTTATAGTGGCATTGGTGCCGCTGCCCGCTCTCAAAAGTCAGGCGGGATGTGCCGCCCTTTTGAATTATCGTAACCCGTTTTTTGCCTTCAACCTTAACAATATTAGAAATTCCGTCGGCTTGTTTGTCGGTATCGTAATCTTTATATTCTATATAAATTTTGTCGTCCCGTTCAATATAACGCCCGCCTGTAGTCAACTCAACCACATCACGCTCGCCGTCAATCTCTTGCACGCCGAAAATATTAAGCATCACTTCTTCGGCTTTTTTGTTTTTTATATCCATTTTAAACCTAAATTCATAAATTATTTAGTCTGTCTTAACAGCATTGTAACCGTACAGCACATCTACATTAATTTGCCGAACGTATTTTTCCATACTCTCGCCCAAAAACAGCCCTGCCATTGTTGTAAAGCCCTCGGGGGTGTCGCTTACAAAAAACATTTGCTCGCCGGGCTGCTGTTTGCTGCTTAACAAATCTTTTTCTTTAAGCAGCTTTGCGGCATAAACAGCCGTTTCTTTGCCCGAATCTATAAGCGTAACGCTGCTGCCCAAAAAGTCGGCAATTGCGTCTTTAAGCAACGGGTAGTGTGTACAGCCCAAAACCACGGTGTCTACACCAAAGCTTTTAAGCTGTGCCAAATACCGCTCTACAATAAGCCTTACCAAGGTTTCGTCCTTGCTTACAATGCCGTTTTCTACAAAAGGCACAAACAGCGGGCAAGGCTGCTCAATAACTTCAATCTCGCAGTCAAAAACCTCAATTTGCTTTTTATAGCTGTGGCTGTTTATGGTTGCCGCCGTGCCCAAAACGCCCACTTTTTTATTGCGTGTGGCTTTGCAAGCCGCAAACGCTGTGGGCGAAACAACACCCGTATACGGCAGGTTAAACCGCTCTTTAATCTCCTCGTTTGCAACCGAGCTAACGGTACCGCACGCTGCAATAATAAGCTTTGCTTGGTGCCTTAGCAAAAACTTAATATCCTGAAAAGCATATTTAATTATAGTTTCTCGGCTGCGTGTTCCATATGGCACACGGCCGGTGTCGCCAAAATAAACAATATCCTCGTTGGGGAGCATTTTTTTCAGCTCTTTAACAGCCGTCAGCCCGCCCAACCCGGAATCGAAAACTCCAATTGGTCTGTTGTTCATAGTTTTATCACCTGCGAATCTTGCTTCTTGCCTCTTTCTTATAGAAACCACCCCGTCTGCTCTGCACAATCTAAAAATATTTTATTTTTTTAGTTTTTTAGCAAAAAATAAATTTTGTTTTTCGCTTTGGGAGCAGCCACCCCTCCACGGAGGGGAATATTTCCTCGCTCCGAGACTTGGAGATGTTCGGTAAGGTTTTTTTAAAATCTCTGCGGTTTGCATTTAGTCTATTGTATGTGCTTATTTTCCCCTCCGAGGAGGGGTGGATTCGCTTTAGCGAATACGGGGTGGTTTTATAAAAATTCAAGGGCGAACGGAACAACCCGCCGCCCTTTTAAAATTTTTATTCAAACCCCTCAAGGCTTGTTATTACAGGCATTGTATCTTCAACCTCTACGGTGTTATAGCGTTGCATACCTGTGCCCGCCGGCAGCAGCTTGCCGATAATTACGTTTTCTTTTAACCCAAGCAGCGGGTCGATTTTGCCCTTTATTGCCGCATCGGTTAAAACTCGTGTGGTTTCTTGGAACGATGCCGCCGAAAGGAAACTGTCGGTAGCCAAAGAAGCTTTTGTAATACCCAGCAGCAGTTGTGTAAATGTGGCGGGCTCTAAACCTTCCTCGCCATCTTTAATACGCTGGTTAATTATTTTGTTCTCTGCCAAAACCTCGTTTTTATCGTACATTTGCCCCGAGATATATTGCGTTGAACCGCCGTTTTCTATCCTAACACGCTTCATCATCTGGCGTACAATAACTTCAATATGCTTGTCGTTAATATCAACACCCTGCAAGCGGTATGTGCTTTGAACCTCAGAAATTAGGTAGTTTTGCACTGCAACAGGACCCAAAATCGCCAAAATATCGTGGGGGTTAACCGCACCATCGGTAATTTTATCGCCGGCTTTAATAATTTGACCGTCCTCGGCTTTTGTTCTGAAGCCAAAGGGAATAAGGTACTGACGTTCCTCGTTTGTTTCTTTATTATAAACTACTGCATGGCGGTTGTTTTTAATTTCTTCAAAACGCATTTCGCCGTCTATTTCGCTTATAATTGCAAGGCTTTTGGGTTTGCGGCTTTCAAAAAGTTCCTCAACACGGGGCAAACCCTGTGTAATATCCTCAACCGAGGCAACACCACCGGTATGGAAAGTTCTCATTGTAAGCTGTGTACCCGGCTCGCCGATTGACTGTGCTGCAATAATGCCTACAGCCTCTCCGATGTTTGCAGGCATACCGTTGGCAAGGTTTGCACCATAACATTTGCGGCAAACGCCGTGCTTTGCATGGCAGCCTATAATAGAGCGAATTTCGATTTTCTCGGTGCCTGCTTTTACTATTATGTCGGCATCATCTACGGTCATCATTTTGTCTTTGCTGATAAGCACATTGCCGTCTTTATCGGTAAAGTCGTTAATAAGATAACGCCCTGTAAGCCTTTCGTGCAAGCTTTCGATAACTTGCTTGCCCGACTTAATGTCAAAAATTTCAAGCCCTTCGGTTGTGCCGCAATCGTCCTCACGAATAATAACATCCTGAGAAACATCAACCAAACGGCGGGTTAAGTAACCCGAGTCGGCTGTACGCAAAGCGGTATCTGCCAAACCTTTACGTGCACCACGAGAAGAAATGAAGTATTCGATAATATTCAAGCCCTCACGATAGTTAGCACGGATGGGGATTTCGATTGTTTTACCAGACGTGTTGGCGATAAGCCCACGCATACCTGCAAGCTGACGAATCTGGCTCATGCTGCCACGAGCTCCCGAATCTGCCATCATATAGATTGGGTTGTAACGGTCGAGTGCACCTTGCAGTTGGGCGGTAACGTCGTTTGTTGCTTTCTCCCAAATACGCAGAACTTCTTCATAACGCTCGTCGTTAGAACGCAAACCCATTTGATATTCCATTGCAACCGAGTCAACTGCTTCGTCGGCTTTTTTGATGATTTCTTTTTTAGCTTCGGGTATTGTCGCATCACAAACGGCAACGGTTATTGCACCTTTTGTAGAATATTTATAACCCTGAGATTTAATATCGTCTAAAACTTTTGCCGTTACCTCGGTACCGTGAACACGAATACAAGCCTCAACAATATTGCCAAGCTCTTTTTTGCCCACAAGGTAGTCGATTTCGAGTGCAAAGGCATTTTCGGGGTTTGTTCTGTCAACAAAACCTAAATCCTGCGGGATTGGGTTATTGAAAATAACCCGCCCGATTGTTGTGTTGACCAGTTTGCTGTGTTCTGTGCCGTTAATAACTTTGGTAAAGCGAATTTTAATTTTGCTGTGGAGGGTGATTACACCTGCACTGTAAGCCATAGTTGCTTCGTCAACATCACGGAACACTTTGCCTTCGCCAATTTCGCCGTCTTTATCCAGCGTAAGGTAATAAGAACCCAAAACCATATCCTGCGTGGGTACTGCAACAGGACGCCCGTCGGACGGTTTTAGCAGGTTCCCCGCTGCAAGCATTAAAAAGCGTGCTTCGGCTTGTGCCTCGGCAGACAGCGGAACGTGAACAGCCATTTGGTCGCCGTCGAAGTCGGCGTTATAAGCGGTACAAACAAGCGGGTGCAGCTTTAAGGCACGGCCTTCTACCAGCACGGGCTCGAACGCCTGTATGCCCAAACGGTGCAATGTAGGTGCACGGTTAAGCAGCACAGGGTGCCCCTTAATAACAACCTCCAGTGCATCCCAAACCTCGGGCTTTGCACGTTCTACCGCTTTGCGGGCGGCTTTAATATTTGCAACCGATTTTGTTTCTACAAGACGTTTCATAACAAACGGTTTAAACAGCTCTAACGCCATTTCTTTAGGCAAACCGCACTGATAAATCTTCAGTTCGGGTCCTACAACAATAACCGAACGCCCCGAATAGTCAACACGTTTGCCCAGCAGGTTCTGCCTAAAGCGACCTTGTTTACCCTTAAGCATATCGGAGAGTGATTTTAACGGACGATTGTTCGGCCCTGTAACGGGGCGACCACGGCGGCCGTTGTCTATCAAAGCATCTACGGCTTCTTGCAGCATACGCTTTTCGTT
>JAISII010000094.1 GCA_031262125.1 Oscillospiraceae bacterium
TAGGCGGCTTTGCGGTCCTGCGGCTCCATATCGTGCATAATAAGCCCAACGCTAAGCCCCAAATATTTATAAATTTTGCCCATCCACTCCGAGTCACGCTTGGCAAGGTATTCGTTAACAGTAACAATATGCACACCCTCGCCCGTAAGTGCATTAAGGTATGCCGGCAATGTTGCAACAAGCGTTTTGCCTTCGCCGGTTTTCATCTCGGCAATGCGTCCTTGGTGCAGCACAATTCCGCCAATAATCTGCACGGGGAAGTGCTTCATATTAAGCACACGCCACGCCGCTTCTCGGCAGGTTGCAAATGCTTGGGGCAAAATTTGGTCGGTAGTTTCGCCGTTTTTCAGGCGGTTTTTTAAAATTTCGGTTTGTGCTTTAAGCTCCGAATCACGCATTTTTGCGTATTCTTCCTCCAACGCCAAAACCTTTTGCACAAGCGGGTCTATTCGCTTTATTTCTCTTTTGCTGTAATCTCCAAAAAATTTGGACATAAAATGTGCCATTATATATTTCTCCTTAAACTTTTGTTTATACTTCGAGTTTCTCGCTTTCTCCCCCTGTCCTTCCAGATGCAAGAGGCGACTTGCGTCGCTCGCTTTCTCCCCCTGTCGGCTTCGCCGACATCCCCCTCCCAGAGGGAGACTTTTGGGTTTGTGCTATAAAAGCCTCCCTCTTAGAGGGAGGTGGCAAGGCGTAGCCTTGACGGAAGGAGAAAAAAGAAACTTCTCACTTCTGCAACGCTTCCACGCTTGCCTCCATTGCTGCAATAGCTACAGGCGATGCCGCAGCCATACCATAGCCGCCGTTTTCTATAACAACGGCAAAAGCAAGCGGAGCTTCCTCATCCGCCGAAAAACCGACTATCCAAGCGTTCGGCTCTTTGCCCTCCTGCACCTCGGCTGTGCCTGTTTTTGCACCAACCGTTAAGCCGTAAAACAAATCGCTGCCGTAATACGAGTCAACATCGTAAAGCATCATATCTTTAAGCTTGTTGGCCGTGTCTTGCTTTAGCAACCGCCCCGGTGCACCTGTGTTTTGCCCCAAAATGCCTCCGATTTCGCTTAAAATGCCCAAATCATTTTTAACGGTATAGGGCTGTGCGGTTGTGCCACCGTTTGCAATTGCTCCGCACAAAATTGCCATTTGCATTGGGTTTGCAAGGTTGGTGTATTGCCCTACCCCGCTCCACGCAAGCTGGTTTTTTGTGGCGTTTGCAACATTATAGTTTGATTTTGCCGTGGGATTGCCATCGACCCTAAAGCTGGTGTTAAAGCCCATCTCGACTGCGGTTTCGGTCATTTTATCGCCGCCCAGCTCAACCGCAAGCTCGGCAAAGGTAACATTGCAAGAGTACGCCAAAGCCTCGTTAAAGTCCATTGTTCCGTGGGCTTCTACGCAAGTTATTTTGCTGCCGTCGATTTCTTTTTCGCCCTCGCAATAAAATTCACGCTCATAAATATCGGGGATATTCTCGATAGCACACGCACAGGTTACAATTTTAAAAATCGAACCCGGCGAATAGCTGGACGACAAAACATGGTCGAGGTACACGCCGTCGTATTGTTCCTCGTTTTCTTCGGTAATTTCGGGCGGGGCTTGCGGGTCGTAGGAATATGTGCTGACCGAACAAATAACCTCACCTGTTTTATAGTTATAAACCACGCATGCACCTTTACGGTCGCCTATTGCTTCATAGGCGGCTTTGCAAGCTTGTGCATCGGCGGTTAGGGTAATATCGTTGCTTTTTTTTAGCGAAGTAGGCATACCCAAGCCCCACACAAAGCTGTAGCCGGTAAGCTTGGTACGGTATATGCTTTGTGCCGCTGTAGAAATATTTAAAGAATCATCACCCACAACGTGCAGCATAGCTTCCCGAACGGCTTGGTCGTCGTTATACACACGCTCGCCGTCAACTGTTTGGGCTAACACTTCGCCGTTGCGGTCGAAAATTTTGCCCGCCTGCACAAGCCCGTTAGAACCCGCCGTATGCCCGTTGTAGGGTTGCTGCACCCAGTTCTCCCAATCTGTTACAAGCCTAAAAACAAACACAGACAGACCTATTATAAAAAACAGGCCGAACAAAAATATAAAAGTGCTGCGTTTCATTATTTTTTTCACGAATAAAAAGTCCTCTCGTCGGCGGCTTTAATAAAAGCCAAAAGCCCCCAAACCGAAATTAAACTGCTGCCTCCCATGGAGATAAACGGCAAGGTTACGCCCGTAAGGGGCAGAATATCGGTCGCCCCGAAAATATTAAGCGACATTTGAATAACCAAAAGCCCGGCGGCACAATTTGCCGCAATCGAGTAAAAAGTGCTGCGGCTGCGGGTTGTTACCGCACGGGAGTAAAACAGCAATGCACAAATTGCAACCACGGTTACAATTGCCATTATAATGCCCATCTCTTCGGCTAAAATGCCGAAGACCAAATCACTCTCGGACGCACCCAAGCCTTTTAAAACACCGTTGCCAATGCCTACACCGAACAAACCTCCGCTTGCGGTATAGGTTAAAACACGAGATTGCTGGTAAGTGTCGGACTGGGCATATTCCCAAACGTGCCCCCAAGCTTTAAAACGGTCCAGTGCATAGGCTCTAAAGCTTAAAATAACAGCCAATCCGCCAACAGCCCCGGCACAAGAAAGTATAATCGTTCTAACGTGCCCCGAACGCATAAAAGCTACTATCATAAACATCGTAAAGAAAATCAGCGAAGTTCCGTAATCGCCCATAATGGCAAGCGAACCGATACAAACGCCCGTAAACGCCAAAAACGTGATGAAGTTATGTTTGGTTTGCAGCTCATCCAGCGTTGCGGCACCCACAAAAATGTAGGCAACCTTAATAAACTCGGACGGCTGAACAGAAATCGGACCGATATAAACCCAGTTGCTCTGCCCAAAGCGGGATGCCCCGAGTGCCAAATTAACCGCCAGTAGCACGCCTGCTGCTATCATAATCGGCAGCCGCCATTTAGAAACAATATCAGGGTTTTTAATAAACCTAAGCACAATCATAAAAAAGACAATACCTATAACGCACGCCGCAAGCTGGTTAACCGCCATATTAAAGGCTTGCCGCACAAGCAAAGTTATACCTATGCCAGAAAAAAACAGACCCAAGGTTTCCAGCTCAAAATTATGCCTGTGCAGCAATTTTGCCGAAATGCCGAAAAACAGCCAACCCAACACGGTTACCGCCGCAAAAATCGCCATAGGCATATAGTCTTGAACATCAAAAGAAAAACTTGCCGCCACCGCCATCATAAAATGGAACACATTTACAAGCAACAACAGCTTGCCGGGCGAAATATAGGGCTTGTCTTTACTCTCTTTAAAATACCACGAAAACGGCAGCTCGCCATCAAATGCATCGCCACGGCTGAATTTAAAAGTTTGCCCACCTAAGGTAATATCATCGCCGATATAAACATTGGTGCGGCCTTTAACTTTTTTGCCGTTTATATATGTGCCCGATTTTGAGCCTGTGTCGGTAATAAACCAACCCTCGGCACGCCGCAGCAAAACGCAATGGTCCCGTGACACCGCCGGGTCTGGCAAATAAATGTCGCTGCCTTTTGCACGCCCTATGGTATTCTCCCAAAACAAAACGGGTATATCCTGCCCGCCTATTTTGCTGCAAAGCGACACAAGCGGTGTTTTTGGTCTGCGAGAACGCCTCATAGATGCAAAGCACTGGTAAACAATAATCAACGCATAAAGGGGCATAATAATCCGCAGTGCCACTGTTGCCATATCCATAATCTGCTGCATTTTACCCCTCTTTTTTTAATAAATTAGAAATTATAATGCAGAATGCAGAAATAGCGTTTTATAAAATCCGCACAAACACTTTGGTTCAACCTAAATAAATTCACATTTTAGTTTTGTACAAAGCAGCTTGCAACTAAATTTCTGAATTCTGCATTCTCATTTCTTATTTAATATAATATATCATTTAGCATAAAGTGTCAAGGAGGTTGCGGGGTTTTAAAACAAACAAAAAGCACTCCGTTCGCAGGAGTGCCGCTAAGAATTTAATTTTGTTTTAAAAATTATGCAAAGTGAGTATGCTTAGTTTTCCATTTTTGTAGTGCAATCCCCAACCAAAAGCTATATATTCCAAGTGTAATAAGGCATAACAGCAACCACTTAATCCAGCTTCCGAAAAGTTGTATGGCTTTGCCGTCAAATCTCAATCTCTTGCCGTCAATTGTAGTATG
>JAISII010000064.1 GCA_031262125.1 Oscillospiraceae bacterium
AGGTGCGGGTTTTGCCCTTTTTGGGTTAGTGCCGCCCGCTGTTTTACGCCAAAGCGGTGCTGCTCGTCGGTTATTACCAATGCAAGGTTTGCAAACTCGGTGTCTTCTGTAAGCAAAGCATGTGTTCCTATTATAATATCAATTTCGCCCGAGTGCAAGCCTGTGCGGACTGAATCTTTAACTTTTTTAGGCATAGAACCTGTGAGGATTGCAACTGTAATTCCAACAGGCTCCAGCAATTGTTTAAGCGAGTTAAAATGCTGAATTGCAAGCACCTCGGTTGGTGCCATAAACGCCGCCTGAAAGCCGTTTTTAACCACATTATAGCACATTGCCGCCGCCACTGCGGTTTTGCCGCTGCCCACGTCGCCCTGTATAAGGCGGTTCATTGCACAGGGCTTGTGCTGCATATCGTTGCAGCATTCGGCAATAACTCGCTGCTGTGCGTTTGTCAGCTTAAACGGCAGCATTTTTATAAACTCGTTTGTATAATCGTTACTGATTTTTATGCCCGGTGCTGTTGCCCCGGCTTTTTTTATTTGCCGAAGCCCCAGGTTGAGCACCAGCAGTTCTTCAAACGCAAGGCGTTTGCGGGCTTGCAGCTCGTCGCCGACTTTTTTGGGGAAGTGTATTTGCTGCAAAGCTTCTTTAAGCCCTATCAGCCCGTATTGTTCTCTGATTATATCGGGCAAAGTGTCTTGCATAGTATCGGGCAGCATTGCAAGTGCGGTTTTAACCGCCGCAATTATTTGTTTGTTACTAAGCCCTGCCGTACCGGGGTAGAGCGGGACTATAACATTCCGGTTATTGGGTAAAGCAAACTCGGGCGAGAGCATCTCGCACCCATATAGCTTGCGTGTAACCTTGCCGAAGAACAAATACTCTTCGTCGTATTTTAGCATATTTTTAATGTATTTGTTGTTAAAAAAGGTCAGCTCTATCACGCCACTTGCATCGCTTGCAGCTGTTTTGCTGACAAACCTTTGGCTCGTGCCTTTTATGTAATTCTCGGAAAATGCCGAACAAATTTTTGCTTTTATGCAGCAAGTTTCGCCGTCTTGCAGCAGGGCAATTTCTTTAGGCGTGTTCCAAAAATTATAGGCACGAGGGAAAAAATACAAGAGGTC
Organism: Oscillospiraceae bacterium; assembly: GCA_031262125.1. GTDB lineage: Bacteria > Bacillota > Clostridia > Oscillospirales > Acutalibacteraceae > JAISII01. The sequence continues at coordinate 1,128 of JAISII010000064.1, forward strand.
GCCGACAGTGGTAACGCCCAGCTTGTTAAACAAAACTGCACGTCTGTCGCCAACCCCGTTTATATTTGTAATTAATGTATTAAATAACGATGCCATAAATTACTCTACGCTTAAAATATAATAATATACCGGCTGGTCGCCCTTAATTAAAGTAATATCGGCGTGTTCACCGTATTTTTGCTCAAGGCTTTGTGCAACGCTCTCGGCTTCCTCAACAGGGGTACCCTCGCCGTAAATAAGTGTTACAAAGCTGGAGTTTTTGTTTATCATTGCTTTTGCTAAGCGGGTTATTGCTTTTTCGGTAGTCTTTTCGGAAATTGTCAGCTTGCCGTTTTGCAAAGCTATAATATCGCTCTCTTTTATTTTTTTGCCGCCAAACTCGCTATCTCGTGCAGCAAAGGTAACAAGCCCTGTTGCAACCGCCTGTGCTTGCTCGGTCATTGCCTCTTTGTTATCCTCGGGCGACAGCTCGCTGTCGAACACAAGCATAGCACTCAAGCCCTGCGGAATTGTTTTTGTGGGTACAATAATAACCTGACGGTCCTCGATTAGATTAACCGACTGTTCTGCTGCCATAATTATATTTTTATTGTTGGGGAACACATAAACAACCTTTGCGGGGGTTGCAAGCACTGCTTCGTAAATGTCTTTTGTGCTGGGGTTCATGCTCTGCCCGCCGCTAACAACATTTGCACAGCCCAACTCGGTAAACAGCTCGGCAAGCCCCTGCCCTGCTGCAACGGCAACAAACCCGAACTCTTCTGTCGGCTCTTGCGGACGCAGTTTGTCGCCCCTTGCTGCGGGGGATTTTGATTTTTGATTTGCCTCTTTGGCGTTTTTGTGCTGCTCTTTCATATTTTCTACCTTAACGGTAAGCAGCTGCCCATAAGCCAAAGCTTGTTGCAAAGCATTGCCGGGTTGCTCGGTGTGAACATGAACCTTTATAATTTCGTCATCCTCAACCAAAACAACGCAATCGCCAATTGTTTCTAAAAATTTTCTTAAATCCTGCGGGTCGATTGCTACCTCGGTATCTCGCCCAACTATAAACTCGGTGCAATAGGTAAAGCGGATGTCGTCATCAAACTCTGCCGCTGCACTTCTAAAATCATCTTCTTCATTGTTATTATCATCAAGCTCGCCGTCTTGTGTACGATCGGCAACAATACCGTCTTTAAACACCGACAGCATACCCTCAAAAATTGTGCAAAGCCCTTTGCCGCCTGCGTCAACAACTCCGGCTTTTTTTAAAACGGGGAGCTGGTTTGGTGTATCGGCAAGTGCTTCATTTGCAGCATCAACAATAATCTGCCAAATTTTAACAAGGTCGTCGGTCTCTGCCAGAGCTTTTTTGCTTTCTTCATAGGCAACCCTTGCAACGGTTAAGATTGTACCCTCGGTCGGCTTCATAACCGCACTGTAGGCGGCTTCTACGCCCAAGCCCAGCGCTTCTGTCATATCTTTGCCGGTAACATCTGCTTTGCCTTGCAGCCCTTTAGAAAATCCACGGAACAAAATGGACAAAATAACACCGCTGTTGCCCCTTGCCCCACGCAGCATTGCAGATGCAGCAATTTTGGCAACTTCGCCCGCATTGTCGGAGTTGGTTTTGTTAAGCTCACGCACCGCCGCCTCGATAGTCATAGACATATTGGTGCCTGTGTCGCCGTCCGGCACGGGAAAAATATTAAGGTCGTTAATACGATTTTTTTGCGAAATAATTTTGTTTGCACCCGAAATTATAGCTTGCTTCAGCATTTCTCCGTTAGCCAAAAAAACACATCCTTTAAAACTTAATTTTAAATTATCTTTTTTGTTAAAATTTATTGTTAACCCAAAGCTTTGGGGTAAAACCGCTTTTTTACTAATATCAGTATCTAAACCGCATTATATCAATAGTCTTGCCTGTTTTTTCGTCGATATTTAGGCACACGCCCTCAATTTTGCACTCGCCGCTTGCCAAAGTGTAGCGAATTGGCAGCTTGGTTTTTAGCCTTTTAATCGAGATTTCGGGTTTAACTCCCAAAACCGAACGAATAGGTCCTGTCATACCTAAATCGGTAATATAAGCAGTGCCGTTTTCTAAAATTGTATCGTCGGCGGTTTGCACGTGTGTGTGTGTGCCCACCACTGCCGACACCTTGCCGTCGAGCATATAGCCCATTGCAAGTTTCTCGCTTGTGGCTTCGGCATGGAAGTCGATTATCTTAATGGCTGCATCTGCAACCTCAGGGATTTTTAAAACCTCGTCGGCTGCTTCAAAAGGGCACGCAATGCCTGCCTTCATACCGTAATTGCCAAGCAGGTTAATCACCGCAACACGGCAACGCAGCATATCAACAATTGCATAACCACGCCCCGGTGTTGTGCCGTTTGGGTAATTAAAAGGTCGCACCAAATTGCTTTGCGTATTGTCAATATACTCATACGATTCGGGTCTGCCGAACGCATGGTTGCCCAAGGTTATAACATCCACGCCGCTGCCGAAGATATGCTCGGCCTGCACTTTTGTTATGCCGTTGCCGTCGCAGGCGTTTTCTCCGTTGGCAATAACCAAATCGGCATTAAGTTCGCTTTTTATGCTGTGCAGCTTTTTGCGTAAAATATCGCAGCCAATCTGCCCCACAACATCGCCAATACAAATAATGTTCACACAATTCATCCAAACCGGGTAATTTTTATTAGCCGCAACAGCTTTTAAGCATAAGTCGCTAAAATCAAAAAAGAGCCACAAATTACCTATTATGGATAATATTATATATTAATTACTTTGAATTGTCAAACAATTTACAATTTATACATTTTGTATTTTTGTAAATTAGCGGTCAGCTCATATATTTTTTAACTGCAATATCTTCCTCCAGAGTATACTTTACCTTACAAATCAGCTTTTGCCCGTCGTCGGTGTAGTTTATCTCTCGCATCGCAACGGTTGCTTTTGGCAAAGCCATAGCCTCATAAACCGCCATTTTTTTAATTATTGCACGTTCGGCTTGCTTTTTGCTGAACTTTAGCACCGAATTTTTATACTGAATGTTATTTTCTTTTATTAACCCTACGGGCAAAATTGCCGAATCGGTTTTTAACATTTCTTTGCTGTACTGTTTGTAATAATCGCCAGTGGGCAAAAAAGCAGGCGACAGCGGAAAACTGAACGACAGAATTTGCACATTGCTTCGCTCTATCTCCTCCCCCGTCGGGGTTTTTAATGTCATGCTATAGGGCTGCACAAACTCTTGCGTTAAATAGGTTTTTGCAATGACCGTGCCTTCGCTGCTGACATATTGCACCGTACCCTCTGCGGTAGGCACCTCGCAGTTAACAAGCAACTGCCCCTTTGTAACAGCATAGCCGGGCATTACAACAACCCTGCCCGAAGTTATCGTCATATGCTCAATTACGCCGTCTTTTTTTGCAACAATGTTTGCGGGGGTGCTTTCGGTTTTGCTTTTTGGAATTTGTGCTTTTTCTTTAATTTCCACATTGGCAACACTACCCTCAAGATTAATCGAAATCCAGCCAATCTGCGGCTCTTTAAGCATTATTGTCCTCTCGATTTCGGATATATTAAGGTCGCCGCTTTTAACCCCTGCATAAACACCGTTGGCGTTAAGCAGCTGCGTTACCGTGGTGTAGCTTAGTTCGTTTAAACCATTAATATTTACCGCCCAAATATGGCTGCCCAAAACGGCAATTATTACAAAAAAAAGTGCTGCACCAATCGGCACCCCCAAGCGATGACGATGACTGCGTAAAAAGAACGGCAACCCCACCTTTTGAGTTATGTGCGGACGCACGCCCGATTTTTTTGCAAGCGGGCGTATGCTTTTATAGTCGGCAATTCTCATTTTGCCGCTAAGGCACTTTTGCTGAGATTTCAGCTCCCAAACGGCAACGCCCCTGTTTACGGTCAGGTTTATAAACCGTTCCGGGAACTTGCCTGTCGCTTCGAACTCAACATAGCCCTTAAACCATTTTAAAAAATTAAGCAGCATACTTTTTACCTCGATTTTAATAAATAAGAAATAATAATGCAGAATGCTCGTCGCAACACGCCCTTTTGAGCTTGTTTTTGCACTTTGTGCAAAAAGCTACGCTTTACGGTTGGTTGCTCCTCTTTGCAAAATGAAACA
>JAISII010000074.1 GCA_031262125.1 Oscillospiraceae bacterium
TGGGCAGAGGATGTGCCAAATTGCTCGTTTGCAAAGTTTATGCAGCCGCAGGAGCTTGAGGCTATATATAGTGCCGTCGGGGCAGAAAAAGGCGATGTTGTGTTTATAGTATCGGGCGAGAAATCAAGCGTGTTGCCCGTGCTGGGGGCATTGCGTCTTAAGGTTGCAAAACGGTTAGAGATTATCCCCGATGAATATAAATTTTTGTGGATTGTCGACTTTCCATTTTTTGAAAAAGACGAGCAAAGCGGGCAGTGGATTGCAATGCACCACCCCTTTACAATGATAACCGAAGAAAGTATGCAATACCACGACACCGACCCCGGTAAAGTGGTTGCCAAAGCCTACGATTTAACATTAAACGGCGTCGAGCTGTCCAGCGGTTCTATGCGTATTACCGATTATGAGCTGCAACAGCAAATGTTCCGCCGCCTTAACCTAACCGAGGAAGAAATAGAAGCAAAGTTTGGCTTTTTGGTAGAAGCATATAAATACGGTGCACCGCCCCACGGCGGCATGGGCATAGGCTTAGACCGTGTGGCAATGCTGCTGTGCCAAACCGATAATCTGCGTGATGTTACCGCATTCCCAAAAGTTCAAAACGCAAGCGAGCTAATGTCGGACTGCCCCTCGGCGGTTGATAAAGAAAGCCTTGACATTTTGGGAATAGATTTAGCAGAGCAATAATACGTGTTGGGTATTAGCGGTATGCAGATAATGACCATAGGCATAATAGGAGAATATATCGGCAAGGTTTATATGGAAACTAAAGCCCGACCGAGATATATAATTGATGAATTTAAGGAAAACACTTATGAGTAAACTCAATTTTAAAAAAGCGGTTGTTTTATTTTTGGCGGCGGTTATTCTGTTCGTTGTATTCTGTGTGCCGGCAAGTGCAGCCGACGGCAAGGTTTATTCCATTGCCGATACCGAGGTTAATTTTAAAATAACCCTGCCCGACAATATGCTTGCCGCCACGAGGGATACCCCGAAAAGCGACCCTTATTTCTCCGAGTTTGAGTTGGATTATGAGCAGGAACGCAGCGAGTTTTTTGACAAAAACATCTATTTGCAGGGCGGACGCACCGACGAAAGCTTAAGCCTTACCGTAACGGTAACGTCTGATGCCGACTCGGCAGAAATGCTTAACTACAGCTATCTTGAAACCTCTAAGTTGAACGCAATTTTGCAAAACCAGCTCGACTATAATATTTATACCTCCGGCACGGTTGGGCATTATGGCAAAAACGGCGAGTTTGTTTTCCTCGATTTTATTTTAGAAACCGAGCAAGACGGGCAGACCGTATATGCGGCATCCAGCAACACTGTGGTTAATGGTATGAACATAGTTTTTGTGTTCGAATCTAAAAAAGGTATGCTTGCCGAGGCAGACTATATTACAATTAAAGGCGTTTTAAACAGCTTGCAGTTTGAAAGAATCGTTACCCCCATAACCGAAAATTCGGCGGGCAATGCTGCTGTTTGGCTGCTTGTTATAGCCATTTTGGCAGCGTTGGGCGTTGGCGGGTTTTTGGTGTATAGATTTGTTTGGATACCTAAAAAACTGCCCGCTTTTGGTAAAGACATCATGGCTGAAGACACAGCCCAAAACGAAATGGCAAGCTTTTTTGAGGGCAGCAGAGTTGCGACAATTCCAAAAGCAACACAAACGCAGCAGCAAGGGCAACCGCAAAGACCCGCCCCCCAAGCAAGAAGACCCGCCCCACCAAAACCAAAGTCACGCAAAGCTGCAAGTTCTCGCCCAAAAATGCAAGATTTTGACCCGTTTGCCGAGAATATTTTTGAGGACAAAAAAACCGCAAAATCAGGCAATTTACGCAGCAAAACCGGCGGGTTTAAGGGCTTTAAAAACCTTTTTGGCGGCAAAAAGCGTTAACAATTGCACAATGCCGAATAAATTTGGAGCAATTTTATGAAACTGATTAAAAACGTAAATATTGTTTTGCCCAACGGTAAAATCAAAAAAAGAGGCAGCATAATAATAGCTGCAGGCAAAATTAAAGAAATTACCGATATAATACCTTATGGCGAATATGAAGAAATTATTGACGGCGAGGGTGTTCTGACTGCCGTCCCGGGCTTTGTGGATATGCACGTGCATTTGCGTGACCCCGGGCAAACCGAAAAAGAAGATATATTTTCGGGCTGTATGGCGGCTGCGGCAGGGGGCGTAACATCGCTTTTGTGTATGCCAAACACAGAGCCCACAATCGACAACCCCGCTGTTGTTGCCTATATTAACGATAAAGCAAAAAAAGCAACGGCAAAAGTGCTTGTTGCGGGCAGCATTACAAAAGGCTTAAAATCGGCAAAGTTGTGCGATTTTGCACAGCTAAAAGCCGCCGGGGCAATTGCAGTAACCGACGACGGCCGCCCGGTAGAAAACCAAGAACTGCTGCAAAAAGCCTTAAAAGCGGCAGCTGCAAACGGCTTGAGGTTGCTTGCCCATTGCGAAGATTTAAAAATAGTTGACGGCGGCATTGTTAACAAAGGCGAAGCCTCGCAAAGCTTGGGAGTAAAAGGCATAGACCGAGAATCCGAAAACAAGGGAACGCAATTAGTGATTGATGCGGCGGAGCAAACAGGAACGTCGGCACACATTTGCCACGTTAGCACGGCGGAAGCGGTAGAGATGATTGCACAGGCAAAACGCCGTGGAGTTAAAATTACTGCCGAAACAGCACCGCACTATTTTGCTTTTACCGAAAAAGAGCTGTTGCAAAAAAAAGACGCTGACTATCGTATGAACCCGCCGTTGAGGACGGAAAACGATCGCCAAGCTGTAATTAAGGGTTTAAAAAACGGCACAATAGATGCCATTGCAACCGACCATGCCCCCCACACGGTTGCCGAAAAATCAAACTTTTTAACCGCACCAAACGGCTCGATAGGTATGGAAACCTCGTTTGCGGCTGGGTACACATATTTGGTTTTGCCCGGGTTGCTAACTCTGCCGGAGCTTATTAAAAAAATGAGCGATAACCCGGCAGCAATTTTGGGCATTGCGGCAGGCAAGCTGGAGGTTGGTGCAACCGCCGATATTGTGTTGCTTAACACAAACAAAAAATGGACGGTTGACCCGTTAAAGCTCCACGGCAAAAGCCAAAATACGCCGTTTAAAGGGCTGGAGCTTGCCGGCAAGGTTGCAAAAACAATACTAAACGGCAAAGTGGTTTTTGATGAAGCTGTTGACAGTATGTAAATGAAATAAAATAATATACAAAAGAGAGATTTGAAAAATGGACAGATTAATTAAAAAAATAAAAGAATGCCAAAACCCAACAGTTGCAGGGCTGGACCCAAAATTGGATTTTATTCCAAAGTTTATTATAGACGAAGCTTTTGAAAGCAAGGGTTCAAACCTCGACGGTGCGGCACAGGCGTTGCTGATGTTTAACAAAGGGTTAATAGATGCTTTGTACGACATTGTGCCGGCGGTTAAGCCCCAACTTGCCTATTATGAAATGTACGGCTGGCAGGGCTTGCGTGCATTTTATGAAACTGTGCAGTATGCCAAACAAAAGGGAATGTATGTTATTGCCGACGGCAAGCGTAACGACATCGGCACAACTATGGAAGCGTATGCTGCAGCACATTTGGGCGAAATTGCAGTTGGGCAAAAAAATTTTGCTCCGTTTGGCAGCGATGCCTTGACGGTGAACGGCTATTTGGGCAGTGACGGAATAAACCCGTTGCTGGACATTTGCAAAAAGTACGACAAAAGCATTTTTGTGCTTGTAAAAACTTCAAATAAAAGCTCGGGCGAGCTGCAAGATTTAGCTTTTGCAAACGGCAAAAGCGTTTATGAAACAATGGGTGATATGGTGGAAAGCTGGGGCGAAAATCTGCGTGGCAGCTATGGCTATAGTACCGTTGGTGCGGTCGTGGGTGCAACCTACCCCGCACAGCAAAAAGAGCTTAGAGAATGCCTGCCGCACACCTTCTTTTTAGTGCCGGGCTATGGGGCACAGGGCGGCGGTGCAGACGATGTAAAATATGCGTTTGATACAAACGGCTTGGGTGCGATTGTAAACTCCAGCCGGGGGATTATGTGTGCCTATAAAAAAGCGGGCTGCGACGAAAAAGACTTTGCGGCAGCGGCACGGCAAGAGGCTTTGCGAATGAAAGCAGATTTGAGTTTTTAAGAGCAAATTTGCAGTGTAAAGACCCAAAAAAAAGGAGACCGAAATGGTATTAAAAGAATCGGCAGAGAATTATTTAGAAACCATTTTGATGCTGAACGAAAAAAACCAAAAAGTGCGTTCTATAGATATTGTAAACGAGCTGGGGTTTTCTAAGCCCAGTGT
>JAISII010000098.1 GCA_031262125.1 Oscillospiraceae bacterium
CGGTGCGATTTCTTCGGTTACTTCTGCAACCGTTTCACCGGATGTGTTTACTTCACACATTGTATCCAGTACCTCCTCTATTATCCTCCCCGGGGTAGATGCCCCGGCGGTTACGCCCAAAATTTTAACATTGCAAAAATCAAATTCGCTCAAAACCGCTTGCAATTCTTCAAAATCCTCCACCAAAAAGCTGTTTTTGCAATTTGCTTTGCAAATTTCGTAGAGTTTTTTTGTGTTAGAGCTATGTTTGCCGCCGATAACCAACATTGCATCGCAATTTTTCGACAGCATTTCTGCTTCTGTTTGCCTTTCAGACGTAGCATTACATATTGTATCAAATATTTTGCCGTTTGTACATACCTTTTTGAAATATTTTACAGATTTTTCAAATTCTTTTTTATCAAAAGTGGTTTGAGAAACCAATATCACCGAGTTATAATTCTCTAAAGAAATTTTGGCTAAAACTTTAACCAATTCTTCGGCGTTATTAAAAGCTGCACAATCGCCCTTACAATGCCCTATAATGCCCACAACCTCGGGGTGCAACGCATCGCCCGCAATTAAAACGAACGAATTTTCCTCGGCTGTCGCTACAATTTTGTGTATTTTTGAAACAAACGGGCAAGTTGCATCCACATAATCTATCTTGTGCAGTTTTATTTCATCTATTATTTTTTTTGCTACACCGTGGCTTCGCAACACCAAAACATCGCCGATTTGTGCGTCCGACGGCTTGTCCACCGCTGTTACTCCCTGTTTTTTAAGGTCGTTAACAACAGCATCGTTATGTATTATGGGCCCTAAAGTAAGCACACGTTTGCCGATATCTGCCTGTGCCGCTAAGTTTTGGGCAATGTCTACCGCCCTTTTAACGCCAAAACAAAAGCCCGCACTTTTTGCTAAAACAATTTTCATTCTTAATATTCTCTACTTTATCGCTTTAGGCAATTATATTTTTTGCACGGCATTTCACCTTACAAAAAAACTATTTGCAAAAGTTTTGCAAATCTTCTTGCCGCATTTTTGCTATTTCGTCCATAATTTTGCGGCTGGCATCCCTAAACTCTTTAGAATTGCCGGTTGTCATACCAAGCTCTTGCGGGGTAAAAATATTGCCGAAGTGGATTATTGTGCGGTTTTTGTTCGACAGCTTTGTCATACAAACGGGAATTACAGGCGTGTTGGTCGAATAGGCTATCATCGCTGCACCCGACTTTGGCTTTAAAAATTCGCCGTCTTTAGAGCGTGTGCCTTCAAGATAAATAACCTCTGCCTCGCCCATTTTAAGCAGCTCTTGTGCCAAATTTACCGCTTTAGAATCGCCCGCCCCACGGTGCACGGGGAACGCCCCTAACTTTGCAAGAACAAAGGCGATAATCGGGTTTTTAAACAGCTCTGCCTTTGCCATAAAGTGCAAACACCGCTTTTTTTGGGCTAATACCATAATAATAGGGTCGCTGCCCGAGATATGGTTGCTTGCAAGCAAATATGCACCTGTTTTCGGCACGGCATCACCATTTATAACCTTATAGCGTAAAAAAAGCTTAAGAACCCAGCCCACGCAAAAAATTGCAACACGCAAAAAAACAGGCGATTGCTTGCTTATTTTTTCTTTACCTTTCAAAATAGTACCTCTTAAACCGGTTGAATTATATTCAACCTTCCCCAAAATTAAAATTTTAAAGCTACAACTTTGCTTTAATTATATTCAGCAAAGCTTCTAAAGATGCCTCAAAATCGAGGTTTGTGGTGTCCAACAGCACGGCATCATCAGCCTGTTTTAGCGGTGCAATAACACGATGCGTGTCATTATAATCACGCTGGTTTACTTCGGCTAAAACATCTTCAAGCTTAACGTCCAAGCCCTTTTCTTTATGCTCAAGCCAGCGGCGTTTTGCACGTTGTTCAGCTGCTGCGGTTAAAAAAACCTTAACATCGGCATTTGGCAAAACAACCGTGCCAATATCCCGTCCGTCCATAATTACATTATTGCTTTTTGCCATATTACGCTGAAAATCCAGCAAATATGCACGCACAGGCGGCAAAGCCGAAACTGCCGAACCCATCATAGCCGCTATGGGTGTGCGAATCTGCGAAGATACATCCTCGCCGTCGAGCAGAATTACTTGCTCTTTTTTATCATTCAAAAACATTTGCACCTGCATTTTTTTTAGCAATTGCGGCATTTTCTCAAGCGAATTGGTAGTCATCCCGGCACGGCTTGCTGCAATGCCGACTGTGCGATACAGTGCACCCGTGTCGATATATATAAAATCAAGTGCCTTTGCCGCCAAGCGTGATAGTGAAGATTTGCCTGCACCCGAAGGACCGTCTATAGCAACAGAAATACCCATTTGTAAACCCTGCTTTCAGTTTTACTCATAATAATTTATAGTGTTTTTGTATTATATTTTTAATTTTGTTCAGTTCTGCAAAAAAGTGTGCCAACATCTTTGCCGTCAAAAATGTCGTACAAAACATCGGGCTTAGAGCCGTTTATTACCCTGCAACTAATGCCGCTTTGCATACAATAATGTGCCGCACTGATTTTTGTTGCCATACCGCCCGTTCCACGGTTGCTGCCTGTGCCTCCGGCTATTGCACGTATGTCGTCGGTTATTTCGGCAACCAAGGGTATAAGCTTTGCATCGGCAAATTTGCGGGGGTTTTTGTCATACAGCCCGTCAATATCGGTAAGAATTATCAAACCGTCGGCACTAACAAGCCTTGCAACAATCGCCGAGAGCATATCATTATCGCCGAAATTCTCACCCTCCAGCTCATCGGTGGCAACGGTGTCGTTCTCGTTAATTATGGGTATAACCCCCATAGAGAGCAGCGTGTTTATTGTGTTAAGTATATTTTCTCGCCGCTGCGGCGATTCAACCGAAGTTTTTATGAGCAATATTTGGGCGATTGTGTGGTTATACTCGCCGAAGAGCTTGTCATAAATAAACATAAGCTCGCACTGCCCAACTGCGGCAAGAGCCTGCCGCTCTTTAAGTGTATGACCGCTGCGGTCAATGTTCATTTTGCCAACGCCGACACTTAACGCACCCGAGGAAACAACGATAATTTCCTTGCCCATATTCTGCAAATCCGAAATCACCTTGCACAGCTGCTCAATGCGGCGTAGGTTAGCCTTGCCGTTTTCGTAAGTAAGGGTAGATGTGCCTATTTTAATAACAATACGTTCGTTCGTTTTCATCAAATTTTCACCTGTATATGCAATAAAATTTCTTAAAAATCAAAATTATTTTTTGTTGAGAGGCTTGCCTATTGGTACGGCGTTTGGACCCATTTTTTTAACCTGACCCTTGCTTTCAAGGTACACACGCAAAGCGGCGTCTGTCTCGCCGTCAAACACAACTTTACCTTTTTTTAAAAAAATGCACCGCTTGCAAATATCACGCACCGACTCGGCAGAATGGCTCACAAAAAGTACGGTTACTCCTGTTGCAATTATGCTGTTTATTTTTTTGTGGCACTTTTTGCGGAAGGTTGCATCGCCAACCGACAGTGCCTCGTCGATAACTAAAATATCGGGCTTTAGGTTAACATTAATAGCAAAGCCCAGCCTTGCCCTCATACCGCTGGAATATGTGCGGACGGGCTGGTCGATATAATCGCCAAGCTCGGCAAACTCAATAATGTCCGGCTCAAGCTGCTTCATATAGTCATCGTTATGCCCTAAAATGTAGCCCTTTAAATAAATGTTCTCTCTGCCCGTCATCTCACTGCTAAAGCCTGCGGTAAGTTCCAGCAAAGCGGCAACATTGCCTATTACGCTAACACTGCCCGTTGTTGGGAAGGTAACACCGGTTATCATTTTTAACAAAGTAGATTTGCCTGCACCGTTGTCGCCGATTATACCAACAGACTCGCCGGGGAAGATATTAATGCTAATATCTTTTAACGCTTGGTGTTTTTTAAATTTTTTGTTGCCCACAAAAAGGGCTTTAAAACGCTCTTGGTCGTTTTTATATAAAACATATTCTTTGCTTACATTTGCAAAAGAAATTATTGGTGATTGGTTCATATTTGTTGCCGCCTCCGATTTTTTTAAAAATTGAATTTCTGCGTTTTACAAAACATCGGGTATGCGTTTACGCAACCTGTTATAGTTCCAAATTCCCAATATAATAATTAAAATAAACTCACCTAAAAAGATGTAAAGCTCGGTTTCATTCTCCCAAAAGCCTTTATTATACAAAAATGTGTTTCGGTAACCGTTGGCAAAAAAGTTTATTGGGTTAAAAAGCATAATTTTGTTAAGCAAGGGCAATGGCATATCGTAGCTGTTATAAAAAATACCCGATATCCAAAAAACGCCCGACATAAACGCAGTAACGGCATTTTCAAAATCACGGCTAAAAGCTGCCATTGGTGCGGTTGACCATGCCAAAACGGTAAAAAACGCAAACATAAGCGGGCAATAGAAGAAAAACTGCAAATTGTACCACGATACCCCGCCCTGTGGGTTAAAAACAACAATAATGTACATTATTGCCGCCAAAAACAAATGCACATACAATCGTGCAAGCTGGGTAAATGTCATAATTGTAGAAACCGGGAACGCCACCTTGGTAACATATTGGCTGTTTTGCCGAATAGATTTTGAACCTAAGGTTATGCTCTCGCTCATAAAAAACCACGCCGTAAAGCCCACAACCATAAAAATAAAGCGTCCAAAATCGCCAACGCCGTCAACTGCAACCTCGCTGCTGCCACGTATGCCCACCGAAAAAGCAAACCAATACACAAAAATTGTAAACGCCGGTTTAACCAACGCCCACAGCGGACCGATCGCCGCACCTTTATATGTTTTTTTGAGCTCGCTTTTGCTAAGCAAAAATATTTGTTTTGAAAAGCCCTTGTGTTCTTTAAAAATTTGGAACATTTTTATATGTTTCAGCCTTTCTGTAATTATTATGGGATTAATTAATACTATACATTATTTTTTTTAAAAAGGCAAGCTTTTTTACCGAGCGTTATTCCGCTTTTCTTGCCTGCGGTCTCGCACATTAATAATTATAAGAATAACCAAAATTACGACAAAAAGCAAAGTTGATAGTGCATTGATTTTTGGCGAAATGCGGCGGCGGAGCATAGTGTAGATTTCGATAGGCAAGGTTTGAAACTTGCTGCCACGGGTAAAATAGGTGATTACAAAATCGTCCAGCGAGAAAGTAAAGCTGATTAAAAAACCCGAAATAATCCCGGGGAGAATCTCGTGCAGTACGACCTTATAAAAAGCCTGCCACTGGTTGCAGCCCAAGTCGAGTGCAGCCTCGTAAATGTTGCGGTCCATTTGCCGCAGCTTTGGCATTACGTTAAGAATAACATAGGGCGTGCAAAAACCTATATGTGCCAAAAGCACCGTCCAAAAACCCATTTCAAAATTCATCAAAACGCCCACGAACGTAAACAAAAGCATAAGGCTTACGCCTGTTACAATCTCGGGGTTAATAATGGGTATGTTAGATGCAGTTTGAACCAGTGTGCGGCTTTTGCCACGGTAGTTGCGTATGCCTATGGCAGCAATTGTGCCGAATACAGTGGCAATCGCAGCCGACAAAAAGGCAATTATAAGCGAGTTGCCAAGTGCACTCATAATTGCTTCATCGCCGAACAGCTGCTCGTACCACTTCCAAGTAAAGCCCTTCCAAACGGTGGTTTTGCCGTTGTTAAACGAATAGGCAATAAGCACACCAAGCGGTGCGTACAAAAACAGCATTATTAAAAAAACATAAATTTTAGAGCCGATTTTTTTCATTTTATTCGAACTGCACCTCCTTCGCTTTTAAAGCGGTTACAAATTCTGTAAACCAAAGCGGGTTTTCGGTTTTTTTATCAAGTGCTAAATAATAAAAAATATTATCTTTGTCTACATTCCCGATTGCTATAATCTCAAAACCGTTTGCGTTTGTATAAAACTCGACGACATCGCATAGCGGTACAACTTTTAACAAGTCGCTTTGTCGGGAGGAAAACCGCCTCTGTACATCATGCAGCGGTAAGCTGTGCCCGCCGTAACGCACACGGTTTTTAATACGCTCAACACTCTCGGCTGCGGTGTCCAGCCCTATATAAAACAGCCTGACCGTATAGCCCTGTGCTTTGGCAAGCTTTATGGTGGCAAGTGTTTTTGCACCCGACAGTGTGGTCTCTTGGGTAAAATTTTCTTTTTTTTCTATGCAATCCAATATCATTTTGCTTGCTATTTTGCCTGCCTGTATAGCAGATAGTTTTT